>SUWS01000011.1:0-54216 GCA_015061365.1 Lentimicrobiaceae bacterium
GTCGTATAACTAATTTTTAAAAAAATTAATTCAATAACGAATAAAAGTATCTTTTTTATTGTACGTAAGATGATTTTTTATAAGTTTGCGTAAAATTATGTCAGACAAGCTAAGGAACATATTGACATTGCTTTTCGTCGTGATTAGCAGCGTTGTTTTCGCACAGGAAAACGACATGGTATCATACGTGCTGAATAAAAATATCGCTACTAATAACGTATCTAACAGTTACTTGAGTTCGAATGTCGTTACGGCTATAGCACAAGATAGAAACGGAATGATGTGGTTTGGTACGAAGCGCGGACTGAACTCTTACGACAGTTATAATTTTGAAGAATATCATCAGGAGGACGGTATTATAAACGCTACTATTACGGCGATTCTGCCAGTCGGCGATTCGTTGTTCATCGGGACGGAGAAAGGACTCTGTATATATGATATGAAAAGCAAGAAATCTACTAACTTTTTCGCGGAGACTGATACTCTCGTTCTGCCCGACAATCATATTTTCTACATAAACGAACCCGTCTTCAACAGAATTGTTATATGTACAAAAGGCGGAACTTCAATCTACGATTTGAAGAAAAAGACTTTCGAGATACCGAAGATCCCAAATTATTCGCCGGAATATGAATCTCATTGCATACAATACGTAGAATATGACAATTCATGGTGGATAGGCACATCGAACGGATTGGTGAGGTATCACGAGGATAATCTTTCGTTGCGGCATCTATATCATATCGAAGATGTTGAACAGACATTGCCCGACAATAATCTCAGATGTATGCATAGAGTAGATGATACGATGATTTTTATCGGTACATCGGATGGATTGTGCCAGCTCAACGCTGTAGACCAAACGTTGAACAGAATAGATCTCAATGCGCTTACCAATTATCGCTCTTCCAAAACGGATGTCTCTAAGATCATATCTCTTGATGAGAACAAAATAATGGTAAGTACATATACTGATGGTTTGTATATATATGACTATAAAGAAAATATAGCGACACATATCTCCAAGTTCGACAAACGAGATGCGATATCTGACAATTATATCTTTGATGTGTTCAAAGATGTAAACGGATCTGTCTGGATTGCGACGTTTACTGGACTTAACCGTTTCGAGAATAATTTAGCGAAATTTATCACTAAGAGTATCTATGAAAACGGCTCGTTATTGTCGATTAACTATTTCCTTGAGATGAACGATGGAAATGTGTTAATCGGAACAGAATCCGGAATCAAGGTGTTTAATACTAACGATGAGTCGATAAGAGATTTCAAGACGTTTTTTAAATCTAAGGAAAACTATTTTGAGTCGTTGTATATATATAGTTTCTATTTAGACACAGACAGTTGTTTGTGGGTCGGTACGCGTGATTCCGGATTATACATATACGATATTAAATCTGACAAGGTTACCGATGTGTCGGAAGAACTTGATATAAAGAAACTTAATCACGCCGTAGTCAGGGAGATGGTATGCGACGAGTTCGGTAATTTCTGGGTGGCGACAAATGTAGGATTGTGCTGTATTAACCTCAAAGATAATAGTTATGTTTTTTATAATCACGATAAAAAAGACAAGAAATCCATTCCACATGACGATATATTTGATTTGATGTTATCTGATGACCTCTTGTATGTGACTACTGGTGATGGACTTGCCGTATATGATTATAATAGAGAGGATTTTACAACATATCTGTTGCCTGATACATTGACAGAACGAGATGTGGTTAAGAATAACGGTCTGTTTGATATTGTTGAAGGTCAAGACGGAAGATATTATATAGGATCATATTCCAATGGTATGCTGGCGTTTTCTCCCGACACAAAAACCTTCAAGACATCGAAGAGAGAAGATAGTTTCGGTACGATGGTATATGCTATCATTCCAGATAACAATGGTTTTCTATGGGCGAGTACGAGTAAGGGAATCATGAAATATAGTTTGGCAACCAAAGATATAACGACGTATGATGTTGACGACGGACTTCAAGGCAACGAATTTACGCCAAACGCTTTTTTGAGAAGTAGAGACGGTCATATTTTCTTTGGAGGATTTAATGGATTCAATTATTTCAGGCCTGAAGAGATTGGATTGGAGACCAGAATACCTAAGATAGTAATTACCGAACTTCAAATAAATGGTGGCAGGAAAATACGTTATCTCACCCATGGCGATACCATTCATCTGCAACATAATGAGAATACTTTTGAGATCAGTTTTGCTACGCTTAATTTATTGAGGAAGTCGATGGTGAATTATTCTTATAAAATGGATAATTACGACGACGAATGGATGTTCTACAGCTCGAATCACAGGTATGTAGATTATAGCAAACTGAGACCTGGGACGTATACATTCAAGTTGAAAGCTTCCAACGAGGTCGGTATTTGGATGGAGATGCCTTTGGAACTGACGATAATTATTCATCCGGCCTGGTATCAGCGGATATGGTTTAAAGTTGTGATAATCATGCTTGCTGCATCGGCTATATATATCATAGTAAATCAGAGGCAGAAGATAAAGAGGCAGAAGATGGAGCAGCGACGTAAGATCAGTGACTTGGAGACGCAGATGTCGCAGTTGAAACAGAAGACCTTGCAGTTGCAGATGAATCCGCATGTGATTTTCAATACACTCAACAGCATACAACAGTATATTTTAGACCATAATGTTGAGAAAGCAGTGAGTTATCTGACGAGATTCTCACGTCTCATGAGAAGAATCCTGAATAACTCTAATGAACGGTTCATACCTTTGGCGGATGAGTTGGAAGCTGTTAATCTGTATCTTGAATTGGAGTCGATGCGTCTCGGAAATCGATTCAGTTATGAAGTCATTATAGATCCTGAGTTGGATGTGAATAATATCGAGATAGCTCCGTTGATTATTCAGCCTTTTGTTGAAAACGCTATAATTCACGGACTTGTTCCAAAGAAAGATAATTGTTTCTTGAAGATAGACATTTCTAAAATGGTAGGCGAGAAACTATTGTGTGTGATAGAAGATAATGGTGTTGGACGTCGTTATTCTGAATTACAGAAAGAAAAATCAGGAGGATCGCATAAGTCGTATGGGATGAGTATTACTCGACGTCGACTTGAAATGCTTAGTAAAGTGTCGAATGATGACTTCAGTGTTGAAATAATTGATTTATATGATGATGACAATCAGCCTGAAGGAACTCGAGTTAATATAATTATCAGTTACCAAGATTAATCAAATAAAGGATATATTTATGATAAGGTGTGTTATTGTTGAAGACGAAGAAATAGCTCGCAAGGTTTTGAAATCATTGCTGGCGCAATATTGCCCGGACGTTATGGTATGCGCAGAGGCTGATGATGTTGAATCGGGTAAGGCGATGATAAACGCTTTCCGTCCAGACCTGGTGTTTCTCGATATTGAGATGCCAGGTGGAGGAGGTTTTAAATTGCTGAACAGCATAGAAAAATCTGATTTTGAAGTTGTCTTTATCACAGCATACGAGCAGTTCGCAATAAAAGCTATACGTCATGCGGCACTCGATTATTTGTTAAAACCAGTCGACCCAAAAGAATTAGTCGCAGCTGTTGAAAAGGTCAATGAAGCAAAATACAAAAAGACACTTAAGAGACAGTATGACACGCTGTTAAAAAACCTCGATCCGGAACAATTGGTTGTAAGAAAAATAAGTCTGTCGACGGCAGATAAGATCCATCTCATAGAGGTTGACAATATAATAAGGTGTGAATCGGATAACTATTACACCATAATATACTTTAAAAACGGAACAAATCTTTTGGTTAGCAAGACCTTGAAAGAAATGGAACAAAAGTTAGAGGAATTTGACTTTGTGAGAACGCATAAGTCGCATTTAGTCAACATGAGAAACATAACTAATTTTATAAAAGACGAGATGGTAGTTCTCATGTCGGATGGAACAAAAGTACCAGTTTCAAAGCGTAAAAAGGAAAAAATTTTGGAGGTGATTAACAGTTTATAGAACCATATAAGTAGATTAAAAAAAATGATGAAAAGGAGGCGTGAAAAATATTTTTTCAGCTTCCTTTTTATTTTAATATATTAAAAAACAGTGTGTTATTTTTATATATGTAAAATTTATATTAAAAAATGATTTTTATTTAATTTTTTCTTTCATTCGTTTAAATTTTTGTAGTATCTTTGAACTCCTTTTAACGAACAAATTGAGTAGTATAACATAAAATTTCAAGGTATGTTAAGAAAATTACTATTTACCCTCTGCATTGTGCTGACATCGTGGTCGTTAGCATATGCACAAGTCGGACGACTTCAAGGTGTTGTTGTCGATAAAGACACTGGTGAACCAATTCCATTTGCTAACATTATTTTGGAAAATGGAGGTACACAAGTAGGTGGAACCAGTTCTGACTTTGATGGCAACTATGACATCAACCCGATTCCTCCGGGAACCTACGACTTGAAAGCGACTTTCGTTGGTTACAACACATTCATCATGAAAGGTGTTGTTATCCCTGCCAACAAAATCACTTTCCAAGATGTGTCTATGAGCATGCAATCAGAAATGTTGGATGCTGTTGAAATTGTAGACTACAAGGTGCCTTTGATTTCAAAGGATAATACATCTGGTGGTGCTACTATTACTGCGGAAGAAATTGCCAAGATGCCTCAACGTTCAGCAGCAGCTGTAGCAGCGAGTGTCGGTGGTGTTTTCTCAAGTGACGGTGAGGCTGGTAACATGCGTGGTGCCCGTGGTGGTGCTACTTACTACGTCGATGGCGTACGTGTTATCGGTTCTGCAACTGTACCTCAATCAGCTATTGACCAAGTTGAAGTCCTCTTGTCAGGTACTCCTGCTATGTATGGTGACGCTACTGGCGGTATCATCAACATGACAACAAAGGGACCTTCAAGAACCTTTGGTGCAGGTGTCGAATTGGAGACATCTGAATTTTTGGATAGTTACGGCCATAACAGAGTTGGTCTTAACCTTCAAGGTCCATTGATCAAAGGTAAGGAAAGCGAAACAGCTTTGTTAGGTTTCTTCTTGTCTGGCGAGTTTAACTATGACCGTGATCGCGCTTTGTCGGCAATAGGTCACTATAAGGCAACAGACGAATGGTTAGAGTTCATCCAAGAAAATCCTATCCGTGTTTCAGGAACAGGTTCTGGTACTTACCCTAACGGTGCGTATACAAGAGAAGGTTCTATGGAGTATATTAAAAACTCTCAAAATACCTCAGGATGGAATGCTAACATCGCTGGTAACATCAACGTTCGTACAACTGAAACCATCAACTTGACATTTGGTGGTACATTCAACCTCAGTAGATACAACGCATATAATCGTAGTAGTGCCTACTTTAACTACGATAAAAATGCTGTAAGTAAAGATCAAACATGGCGTGTCTATGGTCGTTTCACTCAAAGATTCCCAACACCTCAAGAAAGTACATCTTTGATTAAGAACTTCTACTATAGCTTACAAGTTGACTATGAACGCTATAGTTATGAACAGGGCGACCCTGACCATTGGGATAATGTCTGGGATTACGGTTACCTCGGTAAGTATACCATTTACAAAACTCCTTCATACGGTTTTGCTGATACAACAATTACAGTGACAGATGCTAATGGCAATGCTCACTATTATAATAATGTATGGGCAACCACTTCATGGGATTATGATACATTGGTTTCATTCCAGGCATCAGATAAGAACCCTTTACTCGCTGAATATACATCTGACTATTATGGATTGTATTCAGACCCATTAGGTCACTATCAGAACTTTACTGACATCCAACTCGGTGGTGGTCTTTTGAATGGTGACTATAATTCAGCATTCTATGGTCTCTATTCAGCTCCAGGTAGTATCCAATCAAACTATGGCTATGGTGAGTCAGACAAATTCAATGTAAACCTCTCTGGTGCTATGACAATTGGTAATCACGAAATTAAATTGGGTTTCCAATATGAACAACGTAACAGCAGAGGCTATAGTATCAATGGTACTAGAATGTGGTATTTGATGAGAAACCTCACTAACTTCCATATTCAACAGTTAGACCTCCAAAATCCTGAAGCTATTAGCTATGATGGTTTCGTTGATACAATCCGCTACTATAGAAGATATGACGAAGCTACACAACGTCAGTTCGACAAAAACCTTCGTGAGGCTTTAGGCCTTGATGTTGATGGTTTGGATTGGATTAATATTGACTCATACGATTTCAATGATAATACGATTCAATATTATGATAGAGAAGGAAATATGCATGTAGCAACTTTACAAGATGGCTTCGATATCAGTATGTTTACTCCAGATGAATTGACACAAGACGGTAACTCGTACGTCTCATATTACGGTTACGACTTTAAAGGTAATAAGATCAAAGGTCAGCCAACTATTGAAGATTTCTTCACAGAAGTAGATGAAAATGGTAATTATACACGTCCAGTAGGTACATTCAAACCTATTTATATGGCAGGTTACCTCCAAGATAAATTTGCTTTCAAAGACCTTATCTTCAATATTGGTGTCCGTGTAGACCGTTTTGACGCGAACCAAAAAGTGTTGAATGATCCTTATATCTTATATGACTATAAGACAGCTGGTGAATTAATGAAAGATAGAAACATTGAACTTCAGGATGGTACAGTAGTAAATGTTCCAAGTAACATCGGTGACGATTTCGCTGTTTATGTTAACAGCATTGACAATATTACAGAAATCGTTGGTTATCGTGATGGTAATACTTGGTATGGCGCTGACGGTAGAGAAATCACTGACCCTACTACTTTGGACAAAGGTAGCGGTATCTCACCATGGTTGGTAGATTCAAAACAGCGTAAAATATCTACAACTTCTTTCAAAGATTATGACCCTCAATGGAGTGTGATGCCTCGTATATCATTCTCATTCCCTATCTCTGATGAAGCTTTGTTCTTCGCTCACTATGACGTTTTGACACAGCGTCCTGATGATAATTATGTGAATATTTACACATATTATTATTTCGATCAAGTTAGTGGTGCTATCGGTAATCCTGCATTAAAACCAACACAGACAATTGACTATGAACTTGGTTTTACACAGAAGTTGACAAACTCATCATCAATGACAATTACAGGTTACTATCGTGAGTTACGTAATATGATCCAGATGTACCGTTACACAGGTGCTTATCCAAAAGACTATACTTCAGTAAGTAACTTGGACTTTGGTACAGTTAAGGGTATTACAGCATCATACGACTTGCGTAGAACAGGTAACGTTCGTTTACGTGCAAGTTATACTTTGCAATTTACTAACGCTACAGGTGCAAGCTCATCAACTATGGCATCATTGATCGCTGCTGGTGTCCCTAACTTGCGTTCAACATTCCCAATGCCTTGGGACCGTCGTCACCAATTCAATATCGTTCTTGACTATCGTTTCGGTGAAGGTAAGGAATACAATGGTCCTGTTACAAAACGTGAGAAATCTGGAAAGAAACCTATCAATTGGTTGACAAACACTGGTGCTAGTTTAACAGTCAATGGTGGTTCTGGTACTCCTTATACAGCTGCTAAGAACATCAATTCACCTATCTCAGCTTCAACAAACTTATTGGATGGTTCAATGTTTGGTTCACGTCTTCCATGGTCATTCCGTTTTGATCTCCGTATAGACAAGGACATCAACTTGAAACTCGGTAAGAAAGATGGCGAAGGTGGCCGTGATGCTTATATGAATGTTTATTTCCAGATCTTGAATCTCTTGAATTCAAAGAATATCATGGGTGTTTATGCTGCAACAGGTAATCCTGATGATGATGGTTACTTGACAGCTCCAGAGTGGCAACGTGAAATTAACACACAAATTGACCCAATTGCTTATAGAGATTTGTATAGCTTATATGTCAATTATCGTGGAAACTATTCACAACCACGCCAGATCAGATTTGGTGTAATCTTTAACTTCTAACAGAAATAAATAATTACTGAGAATATGAAGACTATTTTTCGTTTATTAATCGTCGCATTCCTCTTTTTGAATGTGACAGGAGTAAGAGCCGAGAAATCGCATTATTATGCTAAAAGCGACAATAATACTCGTTCTCTTAAAGGTACAACTGCTGGTTGTACACCGTCTTCTACATTTGCTTGGTTAAATATCAACAATGCTAGAGTACGTGTTAATGCTGGTGGTGATATGTGGTGGGATCTCCCAGGAGGCACTGGAGCTAAGTACTATATCCCTGCCAATGGCTCAGCTACTTCATTATATGCAGGTTCTCTTTGGATCGCTGGCTTGGACGTTAACCAACAGTTAAAATGTGCTGCCGTTAGATTCCGTCAAGGTCCTGATTTTAATGGTGGCAACGACTTCTGGACTGGACCTCTAACTACAGACGGTACAGCTACCATAGATGCTACTACATGTATGCAGTATGACAAAATGTACACCATTACACGTGCAGAGGTGGATGAGTTCTTATCATATTGGAATGAAGAAACCCAGTTAATGGAATTTCCTGATGGATACCAGATTCCATCATCCATCGCTGAATGGCCTGCTCATGGTGATAACACTAAACTTATCAGTTATTATTTAGCACCTTTCAAAGATGTTGATAACGATGGTCGTTATGATCCTGATTCGGGTGATTATCCATACTATGACATCGATAATGAACTCTGCCATAGTCAAGTTCCTACAATGGAGGAAGTTGAAGCTGGTACAGTGAAAGGTTCAATTTTGGCTGACCAAGTTATTAAAGGTGACCAAACAATATGGTGGGTGTTCAATGATAAAGGTAATGCTCACACCGAAACAGGTGGTTCGGCTATCGGTATGGAAATTAGAGCTCAAGCTTTCGCTTTCGCTACTAATGACGAAATTAACAACATGACTTTCTATAGTTATGAAATTATTAACCGTTCAACCTATACCTTAACAAATACTTACTTCTCACCTTGGACCGACGTCGACCTTGGTTATTCAAAAGACGACTTCGTAGGTTGCGACGTAAGCCGTGGTTTAGGTTATGGCTATAATGGTGTTAACATCGATGGTAACGGTGAACCTGAGTCATACGGTGCTAATCCTCCAGCTGTTGGTGTCGACTTCTTCCAAGGTCCTTACTTGGATCCTGATGGAATAGACAATCCAAAGTATGATCCTATTACAGGTGAAAACTGTGATGAAAGTATTAATGGTGTTAACTTCGGTAATGGTATTGTAGATGATGAACGTTTCGGTATGCGTAGATTCGTTTATCACGTCAACGCTGAAGGTGTTAACGGTGACCCTAAGAAAGCTTCAGAATACTATCTTTTACTTAGAGGTATTTGGAAAAATGGTGAAAAGATGCACTTCGGTGGTAATGCTGTACCTGGTGCTACAGGTGTAACAGATGTACCTTGTGACTTCATGTTTCCATTCGATTCAGACCCATGTTTATGGGGTACTGGTGGTATAGATCCTGGTTTTGATGGATACTGGTCAGAAGAAACTGGTAATAATGGTTATCCTAACAACCCAGACGACCGCCGTTTCATGCAGTCAGCAGGTCCTTTCACATTGAAACCAGGTGCTGTTAACTACATTACTTTCGGTGTGCCATGGGCTCGCTCTGCTAAAGGTACAGCTTGGTCATCAGTAGAATTATTACGTCGTGTTGACGACAAATGTCAATCAATGTTCGATAACTGCTTTGACGTACTCGATGGTCCTGACGCTCCAGATTTGACTTTCCGTGAATTAGATAGACAACTTATCGTTTATATTACGAACTCAACAAATTCTAATAACTACGGAGAATCATATACAGAAGTTGATCCTCAGATTTGCGGACCGTTAGCTACTGACTCAACTCAACGCAACGACTCAACATATCGTTTTGAAGGTTATGTTGTTTATCAATTGGCTAATAAGGAAGTCAGTGTTGATGAATTGAACGATATTAACAAAGCACGTGTTGTTTATCAATGTGATGTTAAGAACGGTGTTTCAAATATCATCAATTATGTTTATGATGATGAATTGCAATCTTCAGTACCTACAAAGATGGTGGAAGGTGCAGATGCTGGTATTAAGTCAACATTCGTGATAACTCAAGACGAATTTACAACTACTGGTGACGTTAACTTAATTAACCATAAGACCTATTATTATATGGCTATCTCGTACGCCTATAATAACTATCAGGATTATGCTGTGGACGCTAATAACTCAATAGCTCTTTATGGTCAAAAAACTCCTTACCTTGCAGGTCGTAAGAATATTAAATTGTACTCAGCTACACCTCATAAGATCGTTAATGGAACAATTCTAAATTCTAACTATGGTGATAAACCTGAAATTACACGTTGGGTTGGTATTGGTAATGGTGGTAACAATCTCGAATTATCAGATGAAGTAGTTGATGAGATTATGTCAAAACAACCTGCATACACTGTTGAACAAGATGATGATGGTAATGTTTCGTTTGCTAAACTTCCTTTTGGTGATGCAGATTACCCAATTGTATATCATCCAACATATAAAGCCGGTAATGGTCCTCTTGATGTTAAGGTTATTGACCCATTGAATGTTGTTTCAACTGACTATGCAATATGGTTCGAAGATTTCCATATGAAGACAAAGTATAATGTCACTGGTAATGTTAGTATTGAAGGCGACTCAATCAGAAGACAAGTATTTAGATGGGTATTGAAAGATCTTAAGACTGGAGAAACTTTTGAATCAGATACAACATCTGATTTCGAATCAGAAAATATATTCCTTGAAAGAGGTATTTCCGTGACTGTGTATCAGCCATATGCTCATGGTATTCATAAAGTAGGTGAAGTATGGGATAACTCAAATAATAGATATAATCCGGTACAAGAGGTTCTTTCTCCAAACAATGGTCTTATTTCAAGTAAAGTTATTTACGCAGATAGTTCGAATAAATGGTTAGGTGGAGTTAGAGATGATGATAACTTACCAAGTTCTGCTCTTAACTGGATTCGTTCGGGATCGTATGCTAACCAAGAAAATACTTATGAAAATGACTTAGGTGTTGCTTCAACTACTGGTTCAGTTAGTCAAATTGCTGACCCTAATGAAGATTACGAAAAAATAGCTGATGGAACTTGGGCTCCATTATACCTTACACATTTCCAAAGTAATGATAAAAATGGTTCACATGTTCCAGCTCCGTTATACTCACCAAGTTGTAGACAAGATACTGTATATCAATTGGTAGGTTCAATTGATATCGTATTAACTGCTGATAAGTCAAAATGGTCACGTTGTCCAGTTATTGAAATGTGTGTTGACAAGAACTTATCTGAGGGCAATGCCGATATGTTTTTATTGCGTAATGCTCCTTCTGTAGATAAAGATGGTAATCCATGTGCAGATATGAATATGGAACCAAGTACAAATCCTGAAGATGCTAACTATATTTCTGCGAAAGGTATGGGTTGGTTCCCTGGTTATGCTATCGACATAGAAACTGGTGCACGTCTCAATCTTTGTTTCTCAGAAGATTCATTCTACCCAGATTTGAATGGACGTGATATGTTGTTTAATCCACCTGCATTGAAGGAAACAACAGTATTATCAGAACCAATTGCACAGTTCTCAGATCCAGTTTTGTTCGACGCTGTTGATCAGACTCCAGTAATGGGTGGTAAACACTATGTTTATATCTTCCCTATGAACAATTCGTTCAAGAGCAATATGCCTGAAGAATTCAGATCTCCTGCTTATGATGCTGGTGCATATCTCCATGAAAGATTGACTATGATTGAGAGCTCTTCACAAGCAAAATTGTATAAAATAGTTTTATGGGGCCAACCAATTTGGGCTGGTATGCCAATGGCTATTGAAGGAAGAGAATGGTTGCCAGAAGGAAATCCTGTCAAAATTTCAGTAAGAGTTTCTAAACCTTATAAATCTGGTTATTCAACAATACCACTTGATTTTGAAAATCCTGACTTAATTGATGAAGTTGAACATCAAGGTCTGAAACCTTATTATACATTCTCAACAGAAGGTTGTGGTCCTAAATTTAATGACCTTGAGAAAACTGAGAAAGATCTTGATTTGATAACTGTTGTGCCAAATCCATACTATGCATTCTCATCATACGAAGAAAATGCTTTGACACACAAAGTAAAGATTACTAACGTTCCTGATAAGTGCGTTGTGACAATCTATACTGTAAACGGTGCTAAGATCCGTCAGTTCAAGAAGGACTCAAGTGTAACATCAATAGACTGGGATTTGACAAACCACGCTAATACTCCTATCGCTAGTGGATTCTACATTATCCATGTTAAGGATTTAACAAGCGGCGGTGAACAGACAGTCAAGTTCTATGCTGCAATGCGTCAAGTTGACTTAAATACATTCTAATTATTATGCGAACAAAAATAAAAAGTACGATCATGAAAAAATTATTTAAATCTATCGTTATAGTAAGCTTGACTATCTTAGTATTAGGATATAGCAACACAGTATTCGCAGGTAATAAGGATAGAACCGGTCAAGCTGGTGCCACTGAATTATTAATTAACCCTTGGGCTTCAACAGCCGGTTGGGGTAACGCTGGTATGTCATCTGTACATGGTGTAGAAGCTATGTGGAGCAATGTCGCCGGTATTACTGCAACAAGCTCCATCGACTTGAACTTCTCTTATACCAATTGGTTAAATGGTTCAGGTGTGAACGCTTATTCATTCGGTTTCCTCGCTAGAGTATCTGAGTCAGTAGTGGCTGGTCTTTATGTAATGTCATTCAACCCAGGTGAAATCTATAGAACTGACACTGAAAATCCAGATATGACATTGGGTACATTTAAACCTACTTTGATGAACATCAACATCGCAGTAGCTAAATCGTTCTCAAATAGTATTCACGCTGGTTTTGTCATTAAGATCATAAATGAATCTATCTCTGATATGGTTGGTACAGGTGTCGCATTAGATGCAGGTATCCAATATGTAACAGGTATTACTGATAATATCCACTTCGGTATCACTCTGAAAAACATTGGACCAACCATGAAATTCAGCGGCGACGGTCTCTCATTCGTCTCTAATCCTGAATCATTCTGGGGATCATCACTCACTGTTATTCACCGTGCAGACCAATTCGAGTTACCAACACAGTTGAATATCGCTGCTGCGTACGACTTTAACTTTACTAATGGTTCTCGTCTTACAGCAGCTGGATGCTTCTCTTCGAACTCATTCTCTAAAGACCAAGTTACATTAGGTCTTGAAGGATCATTCAAAGATTTCTTAATGCTCCGTGCTGGTTATACAATCGAAAATGGTATTTGGGGTGATATAGAAACTCCAGAATGTACTAATGTAAGTAATGGATTGTCATTAGGTGCTTCAATTCAAGCTCCTCTCGGAGAAGATATGAAAGTGTCTGTCGACTATTCTTACCAACATACACATCACTGGAATGGTACTCACACAGTAGGTGCAAGAATTATTTTCTAAAAGATTAGTTACATAAGAAAATAATTCGTATCTTTGCATACACTTTAATAGGAAGGGCCCTTATCTCGGTAAGGGTCTCTTCTTTTTTTCTTAATCTAAATAATAATCATATACTATGGCTGAAATTGAATATTTTACACAGGCTGGACTTCAGAAATTAAAAGATGAGTTAGATCGTCTTATTCTCGTAGAACGTCCAAAAGTCGTTCAGGCAATTGCTGAAGCTCGTGATAAGGGAGATCTTTCAGAAAATGCCGAATATGATGCTGCTAAAGAAGCTCAACAACATCTTGAAATGAAAATCGTTGAACTTCAACAATTGATTATGAGCGCACGCGTGCTTGATGAATCTAAGATGGATACGTCTAAAGCTCTGCTTCTCTCTACAGTGAAAATTAAGAACATGAAAACTAACGCTATCATGTCTTATACTCTCGTGCCAGAAAAAGAAGCCGACCTTAAAAATCATAAAATATCCGTTACCTCTCCAATAGCTAAAGGTCTCCTCGGTAAATCTGTCGGCGACCAGGTAGAAATACAGGTTCCAGCAGGAAAGGTTATGTTCGAAATTATTGAAATAACACGACAATAATATGGCAACAATATTTTCAAGAATAATTAATGGAGAAATCCCTTGCTATAAGATAGCTGAAAACGACAAGTTCTTCGCTTTCTTAGATATCAATCCAGTGCAAAAAGGTCATACCCTCGTTGTACCTAAAAAAGAAGTCGATTATATATTCGATATCGACGACAACGATATTCAGGAGATGATGCTTTTCGCTAAGCAGGTAGCAGTGAAAATTAAAGAGGCTATTCCTTGCACTAAAATCGGTGTGGCTGTCATAGGTCTTGAAGTGCCTCACGCTCACATCCATCTCGTACCAATGCAAAACGAAGGTGACTTGGATTTCAGACGCCCTAAACTTCAACTTGAAAAAGAAGAGTTTGAAGAAATACAAAAGAAAATAGCTTTTTAAAAACTGAAAAGCTGTAAATTTGAAAATCTGAGAATCTGAGTATAAATGTCTAAACAATCTCTGGTTCTCAGATTTTTTATTTCTCGTTCGTTATAAACTAAAAGTCATATTTATCTTAAAAACAAAATTATCCCAAGTATTGTCGTATGAATAAGGTCCGTAACGATAGAAAGTGCCGAATCCTAATTTCATATACAATATCCTGATGATGTTATCCACAATTATACCGCTTTCGTAATAACCTTTACTTAGATCTTTAGAAATATTAGAATCTATGTTATTATCGCCAAAAGCAACATTCGTCACTACTATTATCTCAGGATGAAATTTCTTGAAGTCAAACAGGAGATTCTTGAAGTTATGTGAGAAATATAATGCCGCAAATCTGTCGCAGAAGAATTCGTCCGGTTGCATGGTGTTGAAACTCTCCGGACTATAGACATCGAATTTGTCGGCGCCGCTGCCTTCTATATTAAATAATTCTGTCGCAGGGGCAATGCCATGAATATAACCTGCTTGTGCTGTAACGCTCGTCACACCTATATATTTAAACTCTTTTCTGCCTTTGAATTGTAATTCTATCTTATCGAAATTGTATGGACTTCCGAAAACACCTTTCAGATTCTTCTGATACGAAATCCATATCACAGGATTGGCGTTGCCTCCCGACCTCAGTCCGTATGCCGACCTGATGAATCTTTCTTTGAATGCTATTCTTAGCTTGAAATCTAAAGTGCTTAGTCTGTAAAACTGAGAATCTGAGAAATTGAGAATATGAGAATTGTCAAAGACTTTTTTGTCTGCTACTTCAAATCTCACAAATCCTTTCAGATGTTTGTTAAAATATGTCGAATATTCTGCGGAAACAATATTGTTTAATGATGTTGACTTGACGTAAAAGTGTTTGTAGTTTGATGGATCGAGAACACTTTTCTTTTCCTCAAAACCATAGTTGCCGAGACGTTCGAACTCATGAGCTGCATGGAATTTCAATCTCATATCTTTGGAAGGTAGAATGTTGAAATCTAAATCGCCGCCGTAATTAAACTCTTTCGCTTTGAACCAATAGTTGCCGAAGGCTCCGACAGAAACAAACCTCGACATCTTTTCATTAGTCTTAAATCCTAAACCCAACTTCCATCCGTTGCCGATATTATAGTCCATAATATTGTTCATATTCAGATTCACGAACTTGATAGGAATCTCATTATCTATTACAGAAACCATCGCGTTGGTAATCTTGTCGAAGTTGATGTTAGCATCGTCAAAGATAGAATCGACGAATCTGTAGGTCGCTTCCAATCTTTCGGCACTTAAAGTGTCGTAGCGATAAACTCTTATGACATCATCTGCATTTGTCGCATTAACATCGACACTGAAGTCTGCGTTGTCGAAAATCTTTCTGTCGATGTCTTTATTAATTTCAATATCCGTGATATAACTTTTTCCTATTCCTATCATAGGGAAACTCGCTGTCATGCTACCGTTAAGTGATACGGAAATATAGGCACCTAATGTGTCGTTGGCGTGAGCGATAGTATCAATGGTGATGTCGTTGCTGTCGAATGTTGAAATTGTCGTGTTCAGTTGTTTCGGGAACCAATGTTTGTCATCGACTTTTTCATAAAGTTGCTGTATCTCGATATTAAGCATTCCGTCTTTTTTAGCTGGTCTCGCCTTGATATTCTGTATCGCCCAGTTGTCGGAATTTATCGTCATCGTTCCGCTCATCGCATTGAAGTTGGTGTTGCGGTATGGTCGGAATGAGATGGTGAAGATGCTGTCGTTACTCTCGTTCTTATATGCCGATTCCAAGACGAAGATATATTTGTTCTTACTGCCTCGACTTATGGGGTTGACGTATTTCTTTTCGTCGATGCTTACCAAATCGTCGTAGAAACCAACACTTTGTATGTTCTCTAAGATATAGACGAACATAGGTTCTTTCATTCCGGAGAATCTATTTGCCAAGATATTTTTCTTGCTTTTATTCGGTTTCCTGTAATATTGTTCCGAGACGGTTTCGGTAACGAGCAAGTCGTTATTTCTTAGTTCGGTGCGAAAGATGTCATCAATGAGTGGAGATGTGGTGTCGAGAGTGAATACCATATTATCATAAATCTTGTAATAATATGAATCTAAACTTTTAGGATTATTGGAGTCTCTGTATTTGAAGACGCTGTCGATGATACGGTTTGCAGGGTCGTTGCTTCCGTCAATTACGACTTCCGAAAGATAGATATGTTGAGGCTTTAATCTTACCGAGATGTTCTCCTGACCGACTTCAATATCTATTGTCTTCTTCTCGTAACCTACGAAAGAAAATGTCAGTTTGTCGATTTCTTTTTTTGTCGTGATGGAGAAACTTCCGTCGATGTCGGTCGTTGTTCCTAATGTTCCGTCTTCATTGATGACGATATTAACGAAAGCGAGACGTTCGTTAGTCTTATCATCAACAACAATACCATCAATACGATTCTGCGCATTTATCGAAACGCTGAAAACGAATAACAATATTGTTAATATAAAATTATGAGTTTTCATTTGTTTTCTATTTTCAATTCGATTGAGACGCACCAATTACATATTGTTTATTATCATCGGTGTAATGTGTTACGTCTCTACCAGATTTTCAACTTTCAATTTTCAATTTTCAATTTTCAATTTTCAACTTTCAATTTTCAATTCGATTGAGACGCAACAATTACATATTGTTTATTATCATCGGTGTAATGTGTTACGTCTCTACCAGATTTTCAACTTTCAATTTTCAATTTTCAACTTTCAATTCGATTGAGACGCACCAATTACATATTGTTTATTTTCATCGGTGTAATGTGTTACGTCTCTACCAGATTTTCAATTTTCAACTTTCAACTTTCAATTTTCCATTATTAATGTGTCTTTCTTTGTCTCGATTTGTCTTCTTCTCCAAGTTCTTATTAAATGCTTCCGTAAGATCTATTCCCGTCTGGTTGGCGAGACAAATCAAAACCCATAAAACATCAGCCATCTCATCGGCTAAGTTGTATTTCTTATCAGATTCCTTGAAAGATTGTTCCCCGTAAGTGCGGGCTATTATTCTCGCAAGTTCTCCCACTTCCTCGGTTAACAAGGTCATATTTGTAAGTTCGTTGAAATATCTTACGCCATGCGTCTTGATCCATTCGTCAACAATTTTCTGTGCTTCTTCTATTGTCATCTGAAATTTTTCTTACAAAAATATAAAATTGACAAATACATTAGATTCTCTCAACGAAAAAATCGTATTTTTGTGAAAAATAATTAACAGTGGAAAATACTTTTACTTTAGTGGCAAAGACATTGCCGGGATTCGAGCAAATACTCGCTGACGAGTTACAATCGTTAGGTGCAGAAAATATAAACATCTTACATCGTGCCGTCAGTTTTGAGGCTGATAAGGCGTTAATGTATAAAGCCAATTATTGTCTTCGTACCGCATTGCGTATTCTTAAACCTGTTCAGACTTTTGTTGCTCGTAACGAGCTGATGTTATATAAGAAGATTTTTGAGATAAAATGGCATGAGATATTCGGCATTGAAGAGACTTTCGCCATCGACGCTGTAGTGAGCGGCAATTATTTCACGCATTCTCAATATGCGGCTCTTAAAGTAAAAGACGCCATCGCTGATGAGTTCCGTAACAAATATGGTGCACGTCCTTCTGTCGATGTAGAGAATCCAGATTTGAGAATCAATATCCATATCGAGAATGAAAAGGTGACGCTTTCATTCGACAGCTCGGGTGACTCTTTGCACAAGAGAGGTTATCGTAAAGCCGTCGACAAGGCTCCTATAAATGAAGTGCTTGCCGCAGGTCTCATCAAACTCACAGGTTGGAACTACGACAAGAACTTCGTCGATTGCATGTGCGGCTCGGCGACTATTCCTATCGAAGCTGCTATGGCGGCGATGAATATCCCGGCAGGTTATTTCAGAGAAAGCTACGGATTCATGAAGTGGCACGACTTCGATGAGAGACTCTGGAAAGAAGTTCGTAACGCAGCCGATGAAGAAATCCGCGACTTCGATTATGAGATCTTCGCTTCCGACCATTCAGCAAAAGCAGTTCAGATCGCGCAGTCGAATATCAAAGGAGCGCATCTCTCTCACGACATCACGCTTTCTCAACAGGATATGTTCGAGATGACACCACCTGAAGCTCCTGGTATCTTGGTCATCAACCCACCTTACGGCGAACGTCTCGAAGAAAAAGACTTGATAGCTTTGTATAAAGGAATAGGCGATACTTTGAAACGCAACTTCAAAGGTTACGAGGCTTGGGTGATAAGCAGTAATTTGGAAGTCCTTAAACTTATAGGCTTGAAGCCTTCAAAGAAGATAGAAGTCTATAACGGTTCCTTGGATTGTCGTTTCGTGAAGTTCGAGATCTTCGACGGATCATATAAAGATATGAAAAGACAACAAGTCAACAAGTAGGGATGCGGCTTTGCCACGTCTGTACAAGTAATTGATGCGTCCTAATACTGTTCGTTAAATATGAAATTATGAAAAAAATTATTCTTATAGTATCTGTTATCTTTTTCATCTCGTGCAGAAATAATGATGGCATCTTCTTCAATCCGATGGCTAACTTCCCCGATGAGAACGTGGTATGTCTCGATATGGATTTGAAAGGTGTAGTAAATAATGGTATCGTTATTCCTTCTGCGAGTCAAGCTGAAGATGGTAAGTTCGTCTTTACCTTTAACGCTGAAGCTGGACAGTATTATAAGATATTTTATCAGAATGAGTCGTATAAATTTGATGACGACAATCCGTTGAATAATGAGAATTTCTACGGAAGTTGGGAAGATGTCAATATCGGATTTAAGAAAGTCGAGGCTACAGGCTTAGTGACAGATTCGTTTAGAATTGTCGGTAATCCTCGCGATGAGAGAAAATATTATGGATCCGATCTTACTGAGAATTCGCTCAGTGAGACGGCCATTAATAATGTCATTAATTCAATACGTAATACTCCGGAATGGTTGGCGTCGATAGAAGAGAAAGCTAAGAATAACGGATACGATGTTGATAGACAGTTATACTTAGACGCGATATGGATTATCAACGATAACAAGAATAGGGGAGATGTCAATAACAGATTTAAACGTAATCCTCGTGTGGGTGAATATTCTTTCATGCTCGTGCTTTGTGACGAGAAAGCCTTGAACAATATTCCAGATTATATCAAGAATATAAGTCTTACTGATGAGAATGGTGATTTCGTCAATCCGTATTCATATTTCTCTCAGAATAAGAATAACGACATTGAAGTGATAATCAGTGATAAGAAGTTAAAGACACGCGCCGTAATTACGCCAGAATATGGTATCTTCTTAGACGAGATGCAGGTTAAAACTGATAATTATACCGTTGATAATTCAAATCCGAGATGCAGCAACTCTGACGAGATGTATTCCAATGCCTTATATAAACAGTTTCTGAGTCATGTGAGTCAGCAATATACATTGAGAAATATTCCTTTGATAAAAGATGTCGTCTCTGATGACGAGCCTTATACGATGAAAGAATATGAAGAGGCAATGACTAAGTATGACAGTTCACAGCTTCAATATAATTATCCTGTAGTGACAGATCGACTTGGCAGTACGGTGAAACTCAATGACGATAATAGTATCTCGTTGGTAAATCCGGGTTGTGATGATGTTGAAAATCTTCAGAAAGAATCGACTGGAATCATGACGAGAGTTGGTTTTACATACGGAAAATATCGCGGTAAGATCAAGTTCCCGGTAATGTTGAATGAAGAGAATATATGGAACGGATTGACATACGCCTTCTGGCTTATCTATCAGGATGAACATGCTTGGAATAACAGAAGGACCAGTACCAAGGGTGGAGGATATATAGATAAGAACGATGATTCAGAAAGCCCTGTACGACATCATGACTATCATTATTCTGAGATTGATATTGAGATTGTGAAGGCATCGAGATATTGGCCTAAGATGTATTATGATGAAAAAGATACTCGACTCGCGACTGAGAATCCACGATATAACAATGAGATAATGTATTGTTGTACCAACTGGGATTTGGCTACTCGCGAACCGAATAACTTTGCCTCTGGAATAAACAGGATTCCGTATATGGGCAGGGAATATGACGCTATGCGTTGGACGGATATGTATAAGGCTTTGACTCTGAAATCGCCAATAAGCAATGATGTCTTTAAAGAGGATTATTATTACTATGAGATAGAATGGCGTCCGAATGAGATTATATGGCGTGTCGGTCCGTCGCCAGAAGAGATGGTCGTTGTAGGTTATATGAACGATGAATATACGGCGATACCTGACAATCAGATGGTATGTATCGTAACGCAGGAATATCATTACTCGGAATGGTGGCCGCCGATTGTCTTCGAACAAGGTCTGATACCATATAACAAAACTGATATAGAAGGTAGGGTTTATGAAATTGTGATTGAATAGTTATTTCTTGTTTTGTTTTATGACCCACTTCGCGTCGCCAAGGATGACTTCCTCCAATGGCTTGTTTTTCTTAGCGGCTTTATCTTCAAGGTACTTCATCATCTCAGGATTGTTTCTCCATTTCTTGATGAGTTCGTGTACCTCAAAATCAAAGAGCGTCTTTTCGTTGATGAGGAAACTATCTCTTATCAGAGTGCCGTTGTTGACAATATTATCAACTTCAGTCATATATACTTCTTCTAAACTGATGTTGTTTGTGAAGGCGTAAGTCTTGAGAGTGTTGTTCCATACACTGTCGTTTTCGATGTCAATTTGTAGGAGTTTTCTCCTGACTTTCTCTCTGTCGTGATTTGTCGTACTATCTTTAACGCCGAGTTCTGCGAGTGTCTCTTCTAAGAAATTATATGTAGCCTTGTGCCATTGGTGTCCGCAGGAATAGAATACCACGTAGTCACTCTTCAAAATGTTTAGAAGAGGATCGATATTTTCTTTCTTTGTCGATTCTAATTTGAATCCTTTGTGAACTGTGGAGTTATAGTACCATATCTCCATGTCACTCAATATTTCTTTCAGGGGTATCTGTTTGGTTATAGACCAGATGAATGAATCTCCCACGAACAGCACTCTCGGTTTTCTTGTGTTTTCGTCGCATTCCACCTTGATGTCTAAACGGTAGTTGGAGTTTTTCTTCCTGATAGGGAAGAGGAGATTAAGAACACTCTCGTCGTGTGTAGGCTCTTTGCCGATGTCGATGGCGTCTCCATAAGAAATTTTAGGCATGCCGAAATCGTTGAGACTGTCAAGATATTTGAACAGAGAGTCGCATCCGTAAGCGGCACCTACACCCCAGTGACTGTCGACGGTGTGCATGACCGGATGAGAGGCGGTGTCGCGCATAGTTTTAAACCATTTGGTCATTTCTATGTTTGGGAATCCTATCTCCGTCAAACGTCTGTCATAATATTCAAAAGCACGGAGTGGTTCGGAGATGCTGTCTCTGTCGGGAAGGTATTCAGGATATATGAAAGGCTTGTCGGGTGCCATAAATGTCATAAACTCAATGCCGTATTCTTTAAGTATCTCTCTTAGTTGGCACATCATCCTGATATTCTCCTCATAACGTTCGATGGCCTCGTCCTTACTCTTGAAGCTACCTTTGTATTCGTTGCCTTTATATTCGCGAACGGCTTCGAAATAATAGAACCAGTTCTCTTCACCTCTGACGAATGACTTATTATATGTCTTGTTAAAGAAAGTCCACACATATTGATTATAAAGTCGGATCACAAACTCCCTGAATCCGAAGTTCTCGGAGATGTAATCCTCTAACTGTGCCTGGAATTTACCTTCAGAAAATGACGTGAGTGTGAATTCCGGCACTTCAGTCTTGTAGTTGACACCATTAAGCGGCTTGACTTTGAACGTCTTGAAATGTTCTTGTATCATCGGCAGGAAAAGAAAAGCCAATAACAGCGTAAACATTATATAGTATCGATATTTGTTCTTCTGGAACTTCATAGATCATTTCTTGTTTTGTTCTTGTCTGATAACCCAGCGTGCGTCTTGATATATGACGACCTCAAAATCACTACCTTTCTTTTTAGCTTTATCTTTAAGATATTTGACCATCTCTGGGTTACGTCTCCATTTTCTGACCAATTCCTCGACTTTTGCGTTGAATATCTGTTCATCATCAATGGAAGTAAGGTCTCTAAGTAAGGTGTCATCGTTAAGGATATTGTTGGCTTCATCGATAAGGATGTCCTTTAAGTCTTTTCCTTGTATAGTAGATTGAATCTTGAGTGCGTCGACCCATTCTTGATCTTCCTTGATCATATTGATAGTCTGCGCCACTTTTATCGCATCCTTGTCTTTAAATGCCTCTAAGGCTTCTTCGACAAAACCATAAGTCGCCTTGTACCATTGATGTCCGGTGCTGTAGAAAACGATAAAATCAACGTCAAGCATACTTTCAAGGATGTTGATTTCTTTCTTGCGGTATTGTGTTTTGTTAAATCCGTCATATACGTCTTCGTTATAGAACCATATTTCGACATCATCCATGAGTTGTTTCCATGGAATGAATTTAGTTAATGCCCATACGAAAGAGTCGCCAACGAACAGTACTCTCGGTTTTCTTGAGGTGCTGTCGCTAACAACTTCAACATCTAACTTATATTCGGTATTTTTGTTCCTTACGGGAAAGATAAGATTTAACGAGGCTTCGTCATCTTGAAACTTTACTTCTATAGGATAAGGTGTCCCGTATTTGATTCTCGGTATGTTGAAATGTTTCAGGCTGTCCATAAATCTGAATAGTGAGTCGTAGGCATAAACAGAAGTGAACTGCCAGTGGTTGTCCATTTGTGAGAATACAGGATAGCCCAAGGTGTCTTTCATAGTCTTGAACCACGATGTCATTTCAATGTTCGGGAAACCGGCTTCGGACAACGCCTTAGAATAATAGTCGATAGGATTTATGGTAGTGGTGTCTCTTTCCCAATCGGGAAGGTACTCCGGATAAACCCGTACCTTACTCGGTGCCATGAAAGAAAGGAATTCTATGTCATACGTCTTTAAGATGTCTCTTAACTCACACATCATCTTCACGTTTTTGTCATAATAATTCTTCGCTTCTTCTGTGGTCTTGTATCTGCTGTGTTGCTCCGTCCCGTAATAATCTTTTACTGCACCAAAATAATATAGCCAGTCTTCTTTGCCTGGAACTAAAAACTTTATGTGAGTTTTTCTAAAACAAGTCCAGATATATTGATTATAGAGACGTATTATGGGGTCGCGGAATCCGAAGTTTTCAGATATATATTGTTCTATCTCTTTCTGAAATTTTCCGTCTCTATACGAATTGTATGTCAGTTTAGGGCACTCGATAGGTTTAGTGTGACCTTTCAATGGCTTCACTTTGATAGGACGAAACATCTCCTGAAACATCGGCAGAAACAATAATGTCAGAAGTGTTGAAAATAATATCGTATATATCTTTTTATTTTTCATTAGAATCTGAAATAGATAAACGGACTGAATCCTGTTGCGTTTAAAGCTCCCAAGCAGAAGATGAATCCTATGATGGAAAGCACAAACGCTACGATATGTTGTCTTGAGTTATAATCTGTGAAATATACTTTGTCTTGCCACTTCAATCCGAATTTAGTGAGCGTTATGAATGAGAAGATAGCGGCGA
Organism: Lentimicrobiaceae bacterium; assembly: GCA_015061365.1. Lineage (GTDB taxonomy): Bacteria > Bacteroidota > Bacteroidia > Bacteroidales > F082 > Limimorpha. The sequence goes on from SUWS01000011.1 coordinate 24,151, forward strand.
CAATCATTGTTGTGTAGAAATGTGGATTGTCGGAGAAGTGGAACGGTACGAAGTCGAATGCGAACAGTCTCTTTAAGAACATCCATGAGAGATCGACTCTCTCGATGCGGAAGAAACATCTTGTCAGGACTATGATGGCGAATGTGAATATCACCGATGGAATCTTCCCTAATTTGTTCATCCATTTTACTAAGAAGAGTTTGTCGGCGCAGATGAAGATGCCTTGTAGTGCGCCATAAACAACGAAGTTCCAGGAGGCTCCGTGCCATAGTCCCGATATTAAGAAGCAAATCCATAAGTTGAAATATTTTCTCGCTTCTGTCTTGACACGGCTTCCGCCTAAAGGGAAATAGAGATAATTTTTCATGAAGACGCTGAAGGTCTGATGCCATCTGCGCCAGAATTCTGAGATGGATGTCGAGACGTATGGGTTGTCGAAGTTCTCCGGGAAACGGAATCCTAACATCCTGCCGAGACCTATCGCCATGTCGGAATAACCTGAGAAGTCGAAGTAAATCTGGAACGTGAACGCTAATATAACAATCCAAGCCGTCGTTGAATCTATAGTCGCGATCTTGTTGGCAATATCCTGAATCTGCGCTGCACTCAATACGTCATAGTTGGATGGTCCTAAAATCTTATCTACTTGAAATCCTATCACGTCGGCGATTAGGATCTTCTTTGCGAGACCTAAGACGAAACGATAGAAACCATGAAGCCTGTCGGTCATCAGCGATTCTCTCTCTCTGATCTGGTCGGCGATGTCGCAATAACGGATGATAGGACCTGCTACTAATTGCGGGAACATCGTGATGTAAAGCATATAATCGCTGAGGCGTTTCATCGGTTCGTTGATGCCTCTGTAAGTGTCTAAGGTGTATGTCACGCTTTGGAAAGAGAAGAATGAGATTCCTATTGGTAATAAGATCTTTATCCATTCGATAGGTTCATGGTGGAATAATCCGAGGATAGCGTTAATGTTGAGCATGGTGAAGTTGCCGTATTTGTAATAAAACAGCAGTCCGATGCTGATGGCTATCGATATTCCGCAGAGGATTTTCTTAGTTATCGTCTTCTCCGTTTTGAACATATATTTCACTAAATAGAAATTAGCGACATTGGAGAGTATGAGCTGAACCACGAACTCCGGAGCTCCGTAAGCGTAAAAGATAAATGATGCTAATAATAATGTATAGTTACGCAATTTCCTTGGAGTGGCGAAATACACCGCAAGAAATATAGGTAGAAAATAAAGTAAGAAGACGTTACTGCTGAATACCATTACTAAAAATTTTGTCGTGCAAATTTAATCAAATAAACGATATTATTCACTCGCTCATATATATTTCGCAAATTTCTTTTACGCTCTGTTCTATGGGTGTGAATTTGAAATCTAATTCACGTATTATCTTTTCCGATGAGTAAGAATATCTTCTTGTTGAAGTACGTGCTGTCTCTTTTGTTATTAAAGGTTTCTTTCCTTTTATCTTTCCTGTTATCCAGAATATTCTCCATGCTATCTCACTGAGAAATTTACCAACCTTTATATGAGGAGGCTTCATTTTGAAATTGTCTGCCATCAGAGTGAATAGGTCTTTGTATGAAATCAATGTGCCGTTGAGACAATAACGTTGTCCGAACTTATCGTTTTCCATCAATGTTATCATAGCTCTTACTACGTCTTTTACATCGACGAATCCGTTTATTCCGGTGGTATAGAACGGGAATCCTTTGGCTATGGTGTTGAAGAGTTCGCAGCTGCCCGAATCCCATCTGCCTGCTCCGAGTATTAGCGACGGATTTACTATAGTGGCGTTAAGACCTTCGGCTATACCTCTCCACACTTCCATCTCGCCATTGTGTTTGGAGTTTGAATAGACGCTGTTGTTCTTTGAATGTGTCCACGGAGATTCTTCGTCTATCGTTTCCCCTTCCAATGCGCGACCTAATGCGGCGATCGAACTTACATGACAGAACTTTTTTACTTTGCATCTCAATGCTGCGTTCACCATGTTTTTTGTCCCTTCAACATTGACATGCATCAGGCTGTCTTTGTCGCTTGGGTCGAACGAGACGATGGCGGCGCAATGATATACTTCGTCGACATTTTCCATTGAGGTTTCCAAAATATCGTAGTCTAAGACATCACCATAGACGAATTCTACGTTATCTGGAAATTCATCAATGCCGTAACGTTTCAATACCTTTTTCAATAATGATAGATTGCTATTCCTACGGCATAATATTTTTATTGAGGATAAAGTCTGTTGTCTTTTGTCTGTTGTTCGTTCTCTGTTAATTAATTCCGCGACCAAATGTGAGCCTACTAATCCTGTACAGCCAGTGATAAATATCATGATGTTATTTTTCGCAAAGATAATAAAAGTCAACAGACAACGGTCAACAGTCAACGGAATTTTTTTTGAACGTTGAACTTTGAACGAAGGGTTTTGAACTAAGGCTGTTGAACCTTGAACTAAGGCTGTTGAACCTTGAACTAAGGCTTTTGAACTAAGGCTATTGAACCTTGAACTAAAGCTGTTGAACTTTAGTTCAAGGTTCAAAGCTCAAAGCTCAAAGTTCTATCTAACTACAACTTTTTCGGTATAGGTATTTCCGTTGTCTAATGTCACCTTCATCATGTAGATGCCGCTTGAGAGCGTGTTGATGTCTATCGTGTTGAAGTTGAAGTTCTGAGCGTGGCAGAGCTTGCCGTCGAGGCTGTAAATCTCCACTTTCTCGCAGTTGACGTCAGGCGAGAATCTGAGGCTGATTGCATCATCGGCAGGGTTAGGATAGAACGAATAAGGAAGGACGAGAGATTCCTCGATGTTTAAAGGTTTTCCGTCCTTGTCCATAACCATTGTGAATATCAAGTTATTGAAATCATTGTCATAACCCAATCCTGTCAATGCCAAGTCTCCATTATCGCATATCGTTGCAGACATTATAGATGAGTGTTTCGATACATGGTCTTGGACTTTGCGTTCCCAGATGAGATTGAGGTCGCTGTCGAAATAAGATATATATAGGTCATGATTTCCAATATTATCTTGTCTTGGCATAAGATAAATCCAATAGATGCCGCCGTCCTTGTCAACTAAAATGTTCTTTTCAAATATATATGGTTTCGGATTGTATAGTATGCTGCCGTTTTCCATATATCGCTGGAATTCGTGCTTGTATTCATTGATGATGTTATGGCTCTTGTCCATCTTTCTCAAGTTGATGCTTTCTGATATGCCATAGCCGAAGTTCGTATGCTGTGTAGAAATCAGATAAGAGTCCTTGTCATAACCTGCAACATTAGTGCGGAGCTCATGTCCGTCAAAATTCCAAGCGATGCAATGGTTTTCGTCAATGATATTAAACTCAGAATCCAAAACTGCGATGCCGATTCTACTCAGTGAGTTGTTATTGATGAACGAGTATGCGTATTGCAGAGGCTTTTCGTTATAGACGGTCAAAGCATAGTATATGTCAGATCTATCAACGAAATCAGCATCGATGGTAATCTCTTTTTCCAGGATAATATTGCCGTCTAAATCAAGTTTTATGCAGGCGAAATTCTTGCTCTCATCAATTCTTTTTATTATGACGATGTTGTTTTCACTGTCCAATATGCAAGATTCAGTTCCAGGGAATACAAGGTCGCGCCCGTTTCTATCGGAATAAGGCAGACGTGTTCTGATATTTTTTCTGACGTTGAGGTTGTTGTCGAATAAGATGGCGTTGAATGTCGTAGGGATGCCATGGTTGAAATACACGAAAACGTTTGTCGCATTTTGTTTTGGGTGACGGAAAAAAGGGAAGAATCCGGCGCAATCTGCATTGCTTTCCACTTCGATGTATTTAGATTCAATTATCTCACCGTCCTTTGTCATTTCCATTATTCTGTCGACGCGATGATAACCATTTCCTAATCTAACAGCCATAAAAAGGCTGCCGTCGTCAGATTCCATAACCGCATTCGTATAAACTCCTGCCATTCCATCAATCTCTTCAAATTTGTTAAATTGAAATGTCTGTGCATACATGCTTGCAGACAGTATCAAGGCTGTAGCTAATAATAATACTCTTTTCATAATTGTTAATTTTAGGTTAATTATATTTAATTTGTTTTATTTTATGTATTTACGTGTCCACCCAATACGTTTTCAGTATTGGGTTTTACTCGAATTACTTTTTCCTTCATTATGTTGTGAAACGAAGAACCGATTGTAGCTATATCCATTGCCGTACTGTTTTTATGCAATTTTATATTAGGTCTGTTGTTTGGTGCAAGAAAAACTCTATGTGTTTTTATGCGCTGTTTGTTAGTTTAATGGAGGATTGTCGTTTTCACCTTCATTAATTTCAACAATGAATCCCCATTTTCCCTTTAAAAGGTGGCGTGATCAGGTGTTGATAAGACATTGTCGTTGTCAATGTAAACACCGTTAGAATCCTTAATGACGATATGTGCTATTCCCACATTATCGTTAAAGGTGATAGTTAATACATGTCCCGTGATATCCGCTGAGATGGTTTCGGAACGAAATTCGGCAGAATTCTGGGTGTTGGCATGTGTACTTAGTACATTAATGCCTTCAGAATTTTTTAACTGTTTCGCTTCTGTCACGAATTGCATCGCAAGAAACAATAAAATTGCAATAGTTTTACATTTCATAATACACACGTATTTTGTTACGCTGCAAAATTATGACATTTTATATAACTGCAATTTTTTATGGCAAAGAATCGTTTCCCAACTTTTCACAATAATAAAGGTATCGTATTTATTATCAAATGATTGCAAGAGTAATTTTTACAGGTCGTTTCTAAGTGAAATATGAAAAGGATAGCTGTCCTCTATAATAAACCTAATAAAAATGACTGTAGATTAGAATCAGCATCAAGTTTAAAAGTATTTTTTATTTTAGTGATTCTGGTCCACACCGCATTGTAACTTTTACCCATAAGTTCAGATATGTCTGTTATACTTATATCCAAAAGCAACAGACAAATACAAATGAGATCTTCATTGTCAATCTTACGATAATTTGATGTAATCTTATTAAGTAAATGGTTGAGCGTGGAATTTGCGGCATATTTCAAAGATACTATTTCTTTAGGTTTCAATTTGTTTAATGTAATTTTCTTTACTTTGTTCGTGTTTTTGTATTTTACCTCTAATAAGATCTTTTCACAGATTTCGGTCTCATAATAAGAATTTATGTCTGCTTTGATAGCATTTACAGTCTGTTCCTTATAATTGCTTATTTGCTCATCTTTCACCTTGATATTATCCAATAATTCACCAATCCTAATTTCTTTTTCATTGACATCTTTTTTCAATTCATTAATTTCAGTCGTAGTTTTCTCTATATTCTCAATGTAAGCATCAATGACTTCACCTTTGTTTAGATTATCCTCGGACAACCTCTCAATTTCTGCTTCTTTTTGTTTAATATCTTCGTTAATTCTAATTATCAGATTCTCATTATCTAGTATGGCTGTCATAAGAACCTTAGATTTCCTTTTGTTTAGATACCATAATAATAAAGTTACAATAAATGTAAGAACGACAAAAAGTGCAAACATCAAGAGTGCCATATAAGTTCTTCTGTTGTTTTCGAGTTTTTCTCTTTCATGTTTTCTTTCCTTATATTCATCGTAAACACTTTGAAGTTTGGTGCTGTGTGTTGTTTTGTTGCTGCTTTTCAACAATAACTTAGACAATATATTATCACAATATGCTTTTTCGACATGATTATCTATAGAGTCATATATTGTGGAAAGTAGTCCCAATGAAGTCGCTTTGATGCTGTAATTGTTGCTATTGCTTGAGATCTTTAAAAAATATGTTGCAGAATCGTATATCAGATCACTGTAGTACATCTCTCCTAAAGTCACGTAATAGGAGTCTTTGGTTTTATAATTATTCAATTTGTTAAGATTGTTTTTTAACAAAATATATGCTTTATCTTTTTCCCCTTTTTCGAATAGAATTTTAGCGATACTTTTCTCCACATCCAATCTGTTTGTCAGGTTAGAGTCCGTCTTTATAGACATGTTATAATAATACAATGCGCTGTCGGGCATATCGTAAAGCTGATACGAATTGCCCAAGCATTTGTAGGTGTTAGCTACGGCTTTGTTTTCTCCAAGCAACAATATATATCTCAATGCTTTTCTGTATTTTGAAATGGCAAGGTTACAATAGTTTTCACTATAGAATAATTCGCCTAATCTCGTATAAATCAATGCTATGAACCGAATTTTTTCGTAATCAGGGCTTTGAGCTTCGAGCTTCGAGCTGTGAGCATTTCGGAATTTCTGCTCATGGCTCATGGCTCGCTGCTCACTGCCTTTCCCAGATTTTGAGGTTTTCAGATTTTCAGTTTCTGATTCCATAATCTCCAAGGCTATGAAATAATGCTCGCAGGCGCCTACGATGTCATCGCGTTCGGTGAGACCGACGGCGTGGTAGTAGTGCGCGCGAGCACGCAAGAATTCTAGAATTTTAGAATTCTGGAACTTTAGAAGTTCGTGATGGTCAACGTTATTTTCAGGGCTTTGAGCTTCGTGCTGTGAGCTTTGAGCTTTGCGGAATCTCTGCTCATGGCTCATGGCTCGCTGCTCACAGCTGTCAAAAAACATCACCGCAGCTTTAACTTCTTCAAAGTTATATTGCGGGAGATAATTCTTATATAAAGAGTCGGCGAGACGGATTTGGTTTTCGAAGTATAAAATCTGAGAAACTGAGAAACTGAAAACCTGAGAGGTGCTTTGAGCTTCGAGCTGTGAGCTTTGAGCTTTGCGGAATCTCTGCTCATTGCTCATAGCTCGTAGCTCACAGCTTTTCTCAGATTTTTTCTGTGCCAATTTGTGGTTTGTTTTTTCATTCCCACAAATTTCACTGATGTTCACGGATTCTTCAGATTCAAAAAAAGTCTCATTGCTCATGGCTCGTGGCTCGCTGCCTTTTTCAGATTCTGAAGTTTTCAGATTTTCAGATTCTAAAAAGGGAGTCTGTTGACCGAGCAAAGCAAGCAATATGTAAAGCAGAAGCATTCTCATGATTGCAAAGATAATAAAAGTCAACAGACAACGGTCAACAGTCAACGGAATTTTTTTGAACGTTGAACTTTGAACTAAGGCTTTTAAACTTTGAACTAAGGCTGTTGAACTTTGAACCAAGGCTTTTGAACCAAGGCTTTTGAACTTTAGCTCATGGCTCAAAGCTCAACGTTCAAAGTTCAAAGTTCAAGGCTCAAGGTTCAAGGTTCAAAGTTCAAAGCTCAAAGTTCAAGGCTCAAAGTTCAACGTTCAAAGTTCAAAGCTCAAAGTTCAACGTTCAAAGTTCAAAGTTCAAAGCTCAAAGTTCAAAGTTCAAACTTCAAAGCTCAAAGTAAAGATCATCTGACCTTAAACTTTAAGCTTTAAACCTTAAACCAAAAATTATTCAATAACAATCTTCTTTGTTACATTATATTTTTCGTTACTTAAAAAGAAATCCCTTGCAGGATTCTGCAAGGGATTTCTTTACTGTATCAAGAACAATGTATATTATTATTCTTCTGTTGCGCCTTTACGTGCCGAGTATGTGATACGGAAGGCACCGCATTTACGTAGTTCTTGTTTAACATCGGTGATAAGACCCATTCTTACTTCTTCATGGCATTTCAATGAAGTTGTGAGGAGAGGTCTGTCGGCCTCGCTACGAGCCAAACGTTCGTTTTCGATGAAAGGAATAACGTCTGTTATTCTCGAGAACTGGTCGTTAAGTTGGATACGTGATTCAGTACCATAGACCTTAGCGTTGGTTGGAGGTCCGATGTAGATGTAGCTAACCAAAGATTTTCTTTCTAATTTTTGAATCTCAGTAGCTTCTGGTAATCTCATTTTTACCTTCAGAGATACTTCGCGCATTGATGTTGTAACCATGAAGAAGAATATCAACATGAAGATAATGTCAGGCATAGAACCGGTACTCATTGCCGGAACTTCCTTAGCTTCGTCTGATCTGTATTTTGATGCCATAATAATAATCTCCTATGTTTTTAAATTGCTTCTGGTTCAGCCTCTGAGATACGGACAGGGACAGCTTTGTTGATAGCGTTGATCTTGTCTTCATCTGTAAGGTCTGTATAATGTTGTCCGAAGTATTTCAAAGACATTTCGTCTTTCATTTCGTTGAAGGCTCTAGCCAATTCATTCTGAACTTTGATGTACATTAGATAAGAAGTACCGCGGTCATTTTTCAACGACACGACACCTTTGCTTAACATGACGTTGCCGAGAAGTTCGATTTCTTTCACTTCTGTTTCAGGAGCTTTTTCATCGTTAGGACGAGGTGTGATAAATTCCTTGGTCATGTCTTTAAGAGTGGTGATGTCGCCAGGTTTACCATTGACCAACATTTTATCGTACTTGTTAATCATCACGTTCATGATGTTTCTTTCTTTAACTTTGACGTCCATTTCCGGATCTTCAACTGGTGGAGGGAGACGGCGGGTGATACCGCTATCTACGTCCATAGTTGTTGTAACGAGGAAGAATATCAATAGCAAAAAAGATATATCGGCCATTGAACCTGCATTTAGATCCGGTACTTTCTTTTTTTGTTTAGCCATATTGATATTATCTTAATTAGTTAAATAGTTTTGCTACTGCTGAATATATAACTGCTGCTATTGTTCCGCCAAGCATGATATAAACGAACATCATAAGGAAGTCGCAAACTGCTTCTGCACCTTGGGTGATACCCATAGATTCCAAATATTCTTGGCTTAATGTTGCACCTGGAGAAATTAACCAAGCTACCAATGCTACTACTGCGAATAAGCCGATAGCGATTCCTATTTTCTTTAAGTTACCAGGATTAACAATAGCTCCATAAATAGGTGAGAAGAGTATAGACAAGACGAGCAATATGACGAGTGCGTAAGTCATATACATTTGAAGGTCGGCACTTGACTCTCCTTTTACTACGCAGATAGCAAGGATTATGACAATGATGCCCATGAGACCCCAAAGCCCGTATTTACAATATTTTAATAATTTTTCTTCCATTGTTAACTGTTTTTATGGTTAACGATAATTAGTTTTTCTTTGAATAGTCGTTCAAGATATCCATGAAGCTGATTGTGCTGTCTTCCATGTCATTCAAGATACTTTCGATCTTGTTGAGGATGAAGTTATAAGCGACTTGGAGGATCATAGCTGTGATCAAACCGAAAACTGTTGTCAACAAAGCAACCTTCATACCTGATGCAACGATAGTAGGGCTGATGTCACCTGCTGCAGCGATGTCGTCGAAAGCTTGAACCATACCGATAACTGTACCGAAGAATCCCAAGTTAGGACCTAAAGCGATACACAATGTAATCCAGCTTGTACCGCTTGAAAGGTTACCGTTCATAACTGAACCATAAGAAATCATAGCTTTTTCTACTTCGTCGAGACCATCATTGTAACGCATCAAGCCTTGGTAGAAGATACTTGCGACAGGACCGCGAGTGTTACGGCAGAGTTCCTTAGCTTTTTCAATACCACCTTGTTTCAAAGCTGCTTCTAAGTCAGCAACCAATTTCTTGGTGTTTGTTGTGCTTAATGTTAAATAAATGATTCTTTCGATTGAGATAGCCAAACCGAGAACTAAAACTACGAGAACGAGAGTCATGAAACCCCAACCGCCATCGATGTATTGTTTCTTGAGGACTTCGTGGAATGTTGGTTCTTCTTCTGCCTCTTCTGTCATTGTTGTTGTGACAACTTCTTCAACTGGAGCTGCTTCTTCAGCTGCTACTTCTTCTGTTGCAACTTGCTCTGTTTGAGCTGGAGTTTCATCTTGCTGTGCAAGAACTGAATTGCTGATACCGAATGTCATAAAACCAGCAATTGTGAGTAAAGCAATTAATTTTTTCATGATTAGAATTGTTGATTACTAATGATTTTTAATTTTTTTGATTGATTTCTATTTTAATTTAACTTAGTTTAATTCTCTTTTATGGCTTTGAATTTCAATTCTCAGCGGAGAGAGCGGGATTCGAACCCGCGATACCCTTTTGGAGTATACACACTTTCCAGGCGTGCTCCTTAAACCACTCGGACATCTCTCCTCTTTGAGCTTCAAAAATTCTCGCCAAAGTTACATATTTTTTCTTTAGAAACTGCAATATTTTTTAAACAAAATGTATTATTTTTTTAAATCTAAACTTAAATGCCCAAGCCTTTAGTCTTTACTCTTTAGTCTTTAGACATTTACAACGTCATCTCTCCTCTGATTGGCAATTGAAGTAATTCTTTTATCTTTTCTGTCGGATAGCCTTCTCCTAATAGATACATCAGTTTCGCTATCGCCGACTCGGTGGTGATGTCGTGTCCGCTTATAACACCTATTCTGTTTAAATCTAAACTCGTTTCGTATCGTCCCATTTCAACGGAACCTGATTTACACTGCGTTACGTTGTAGACTATAAGTCCTTTTTCAATAGCTTCTTTCAATCCGTCGATAAACCATGTTGCCGTTGGTGCGTTGCCCGAACCGTATGTCTCGATGATTAAGGCTCTCAGATTAGGCGTGTTTAATGTATGCTGCACGAACTCCTTGGTGATGCCCGGAAATAGTTTTAATATAGCGACATTATTGTCTAATTTCGTGTGTAGTTTCAATTTCTTGAAATTAGGCTTCATTATATACTCCTTGTTATATTTGATGCGTACGCCTACATCTGCTAATGACGGGTAATTACCCGAGACGAATGCGTTGAAATGTTCGGCGTTATGTTTTGTGGTTCTGTTACCTCTTAACAACTGATTCTCGAAGAATATGGTCACTTCCGGTACCATCGCTGTGTCTTCGTCTTTCGCTGCCGCAATCTCGATGGCTGCTATTATGTTCTCTCTGCCGTCACTTCTGACCATCCCCATCGGTAACTGTGAACCGGTAAAGACTACAGGTTTGTTGAGATTCTCTAACATAAAACTCAGTGCTGATGCTGTATATGCCATCGTGTCGGAACCATGTAAAACAACGAATCCATCGTATTTCTCGTAGCAATTCTCGATTTTCTCTGCTAACCTAACCCAGAAATCGGGTGTCATATTTGATGAGTCGATGAGATTTTCAAAAGCGTAGAAATCTAATTGGTAATCTAAATTTCTTAATACTGGCAAATGATCGTATAGATTGTCAAAGTCGAAAGGTACTAAACTGCCGGTCTGAGGATCTTGCATCATTCCGATGGTGCCGCCAGTGTAAAGTATTAATAATGATGTTTTTTCTCCTGACATAATCTTTAATTTTATGTTATAAATTGAATAATAGTTTTGCGTTATTTGTCGTCGCTGTCGCAACTTCTTTGATGTCAATGTTTTTTGTCTCGGCGATTTTTTTCGCCACTTCAACCATATATGAAGGCTCGTTGCGTTTTCCTCTGTACGGAACTGGCGGAAGATACGGGTCGTCGGTTTCTAAGACTATCTTATCTAAAGGTATTTCACATAAGAAATTTTTTACGTCGCAGTTTTTGTATGTGATGACTCCTCCCAATCCGAGATAAAATCCTAACGACATGGCAATATCTGCTTGCTCCTTAGTCCCGTTGAAACAATGGAAGACTCCGTTCAGAGTACCGTCTTGTTCCTTTTCTAAAATTTTAAACATCAGATCAAAAGCCTCGCGTGTATGTAATGAAACAGGAAGATGAAGCTGTCTTGCCCAACGTAATTGTTCAGTCAAGACTTCAACTTGTTGTTTTTCAAATGTCTTGTCCCAATAAAGATCTAAACCGATCTCTCCGATAGCGACCCAGCATTTCTTTTCCATCTCTTTTTCGATGACTGAAAGATGTCGTTTATAATCTTCTTTCACGCCTTCAGGATGAAGTCCCATCATAACTCTGCAATTATCAGGATGGTTTTCATAAAACTCCATCATCGGTTTGATGGTGTTTTCGTCGGTGTTCGGGAGCAATATCATTTCGACACCTGATTCGTATGCTCTTCGAAACACCGATTCTCTGTCGCCATCAAAGGCTTCGTCGTAGATATGTGAGTGCGTATTGATATACATACATTAATTAATATAGGAAGTTATCGTATGGGTATCTGATGGCGTGCATATCTTTTATTTCTTTGTACAGAAGATCCCTGAACTCTTGGTAGTTGTCTTTCTCTACTGCCGAGATGAATATGCAGTTGTTACCTTTCGCCATCCAAGTCTTTTTCCAATCTTCTAATGAATAGTTACGTTTTGTTATCGGAGTGAGGTCGTCTTCTTCTTTCTCGATATAATTGTATGCGTCTATCTTGTTGAATACCATGATGACTTTCTTATCACCGGCTCCGATTTCATTAAGTGTTTTGTTCACGACTTCAATCTGCGACTCGAAATCAGGATGTGAGATGTCGACTACGTGAAGCAGAATATCAGATTCTCTTACTTCATCCAATGTCGACTTAAAAGATTCTACAAGTTGATGAGGCAGTTTTCTTATGAAACCTACTGTGTCTGACAACAGGAAAGGAAGGTTTTCCACCACTACTTTACGTACCGTCGTTTCCAAAGTAGCGAACAATTTGTTTTCGGCGAATACATCAGATTTACTCAGGAGATTCATTATCGTTGACTTACCTACGTTGGTATATCCTACGAGAGCTACTCTTACGAGTTGACCGCGGTTCTTACGTTGTACGGTCTTCTGCATATCAATTTCTTTAAGTCTTTCTTTGAGACTTGTGATTTTGTCGCGTATGATACGACGGTCGGTTTCGATTTCTTTTTCACCTGGGCCTCTGAGTCCGATACCGCCCTTTTGTCGTTCCAAGTGTGTCCACATACCCGTCAGTCGTGGAAGCATATATTGATATTGTGCGAGTTCCACCTGTGTCTTGGCGTGTGCTGTTCGTGCGTTTTTGGCGAAGATGTCTAAGATGAGATTTGTTCTGTCAAGGATTTTGCATTCCAATTCTTTCTCTATGTTACGCAGTTGTGTAGGTGAGAGTTCATCATCGAAGACAGCCATCGTGATGTTTTCAGCTTTGATATATTGGCGAACCTCCTCTAACTTTCCTGACCCGAGATATGTCACGCTGTTGGGATGGTCGAGAGGTTGTATGAAACGAGCCGTTGGAACTCCTCCTGCCGTTTCTATCAAGAATGCGAGTTCGTCTAAATATTCCTCAGTCTTCTCCCTGTTCTGCTGTTGTGTACATACAGCAATCAGCACTGCTGTCTCCTGCTTCTCCTCGTAAACTACAAACTTATCACCCATAGATTAAATTGAAAATTGAAAATTGAAAGTTGAAAGTTGAGAATTAATACCTTAAACCTTAAACCAATTAATTAAAAACTTCTAAAACCAATAATTTCTCTAACTTCTTTAATTGTCTTACTTGCGCTTTCGTGGGCTTTTTCTGCGCCCATGCGAGCTACCTTCTTGATATATTCGTCATTACTTGAGAGTTCGTTGATACGTTCGCGGAATGGTGTCACCACTTGGATGATGTCTTCTGCGAGTTGTTTTTTCATATCGCCATAACGGATGCTCATGTTGTTATAAGCGTCGTCGAAGAACTGAACTGTCTCAGGAGCGGATACGATCTTCATGAGGTTGAAGAGATTCTGTATTGGTTCCGGTTTCTCCTGATTAGGTTCTGTAGGACCGCTGTCAGTCACTGCGCGCATCACTTTCTTACGGATCGACTTGTCGTCTTCGTAAAGGAAGATGGCGTTGCCTTCACCTTCCGATTTGCCCATCTTGCCGCTTCCGTCTAATCCTGGTACTTTCACCAAGGCGTTGCCGAAGTTGAAAGCCTGTGGTATAGGGAAATATTCTGTCTGGTATATGCGGTTAAAGCGTTCTGCGAAGTCACGGGCTTTTTCAAGATTTTGTTCTTGGTCTTTACCTACGGGGATATAGTTTGACTTGTGAATCAAAATATCGGCTGCCATGAGAGTGGGGTAGGTGAGAAGACCGGCGTTTACGTTATCAGGTTGTTTGCGTACTTTTTCTTTAAAGGTGGTGACGCGTTCCAACTCGCCGATATATGCGTTCATGTTCAGGAAAAGATAAAGCTCCACTACTTCTGGAACATCACTCTGTACATATAACGTCGCTTTTTCGGGGTCGAGACCTGCAGCGAGATATTCTACCAAAATCTGTTTCACTCTTCCATGAAGATCATCTGGATGAGGATGTGTCGTAAGTGAATGATAGTCTGCAATGAAGAAGTAACAATTATAATTGTCTTGCAATTTGATGAAGTTCTGTACCGCTCCGTAATAATTACCGAGGTGTAAGTTGCCTGTTGGTCTGATACCGCTTAAAACTATTTCTTTCATATAAATAAATTAATACGCAAAGATAATAAAAAGTCAACAGACAACAGACAACGGACAAGGGATTTTTTTAAAAACTGATAATGATTCTCAGACACACGTCCGTATGCCTCTACAGGAGATACTACCAACAGCTAATCCTCTATAATCATAAAAAACTGTTGTCTGTTGTCCGTTGTCTGTTGACATTCAAATCAACTTTCAACTTTCCATTTTCAATTTTTAATTTATCAAAATCCTTCAAGGTTCATCGTCACTGTCGGAATCAATAATATTCCTCCTATTATGATAAGCAATAGGATGAACTTCCAAACCCATTTGAACCATTTCTGATACGGCACTCTTGCAACTCCGAGTGCCGCGATTAGGACTCCTGATGTCGGTGTAATCATATTGGTGAAGCCGTCGCCGAACTGGAACGCCATCACTGTAGCTTGACGGCAGACTCCTATCAGGTCGCTGAACGGAGCCATGATAGGCATCGTTATCGCCGCTTTCGCCGAACCTGATGGAATAACGACGTTGACGATAGTCTGTATAGCATACATTATCTCAACGGAAGCTATCTTGCCTAAGTCGGTCATCGATTTTGAAAGTCCGTATAAAATAGTGTCGATGATTCCGCCTTCCTGCAATATTATCACGATGCCGCCCGCGAGACCTACAACGACAGCAGCCGAAAGAATATCGCTCATGCCTTCTATAAACAGCTTAGCTATCTCGTTGGCGGTCTTACCTATCGCCAAACCACTTGCTATTCCCATCACTAAGAACAAAGTCGCGATCTCCATCACGTACCAGCCGTAACCCATAACGCCGACGATAAGATAAAGAATAGTGTAAAGTAAAATTAACAATATGAAGTTATGTACTGTCTTTCTCATGGAAAGCGGTCCGACTATCGCAAACAAAGCTGTCAGTATTGGAATTACCGGTGCAGTAAAAGAAGCGTTGCCTACTTCTAAAGTCGTTGTCGGATAACAGAAAGAGAATATCGTCATCGCGATAAGAAGTGCGGCATAGACATACCAGGCACGTTTGCATTTTATCGGTTCATACTCCTGCTGTCCTTCAATATTATGTGTTCTCCAATAAGCGTCTTCTTCATACATGATTGATGACTTCGGATTCTTCTTTACCTTCTTAGCGTAAAGCAAGACGAAAGTTATCAGCACTATATTAAGTACAAACCAGCAGAATATTCTGTAACCTATTCCTGAGAAGAGAGGCACTTCCGCTATTCCTTGGGCGATGCCGATAGTGAAAGGATTCAATATCGCGCCGGCGAAACCGACATGAGCCGCCACATAAACCATGCAGACTCCGACTATGGAGTCGTAACCCATCGATATTGCTAACGGAATTATTATGATGATAAACGCGATACATTCCTCGCTCATCCCGAATATGGCACCGAACAAACTGAAGAGCAGCATTATCAACACGATGATGATATTATCGACGCCGAGGATTTTAAATAATTTATAATTTTCTAATTTCTTAGTAAACTTCAGGAAAGAAAATATTCCCATATCGATGGCGTGACTTTTATTCATGATCCAGAAAGCGCCGCCGATTATGAGAATGAAAACTATTATTGAACTTTGTTTCTCGAAACCTTTGAACAAAGCCGAGAATATCTGCCATGTCTGAGGTTCGGAATCATATTCGCCTTGATATTCGGCGGGAAGTTCGTCTTGATAATAGAAGTTCATCTCCGTTGTTTCCGTTCCATCAACGACGACATTTTCCTTGATATAAAATCCGGGTTCCACAAACCACGTCATCATCGCAGCGATAATGATGATGAAAAAAACTATCACGAATGTATGCGGTACTGACGTGGCTCGCCGCGTCCCTACATTAATTTTCTGTGCCATAAAATCTTTTTTTGCAAAGATAAAAAATGTCTTAAGGTTAAAGGCAAAAGACGAAAGTTTTTTTTATACGATGAATTTTTCTCATCTTTCAGTTAGATAAAGATAGTTTTCGTGGCACAAATTTTGTAATTTTGCGCCCGCAAAAAAACGAGTATTTAACGAAACATTATTATTTCTATATGAAAAAATTATCATTGGTCCTTATCCTATTAATATCTTTTATACTACCTATTGATATTGTTGCATCTGAGACAGGAACCATGTCGGAAGGAGGCGAGATAAAAGGAAAAGTTATAGACACAGAGACTGACGAGCCGCTTGAATATGCTACCGTCAGTCTTTTTCATTCTCAGGATTCAACCTTAGTGACGGGAGTAATTACCGACAGCAAAGGTCTTTTCTCGTTAAAAGCCAAGCCAGGAAAGTATTATGTCGTGGTACAATTCATGGGATATAAAGACAAGACCTTAAACGTGAACATCAAGGATAACAAGACTGTCGTTTATTTAGGAGAGATTCTTATGAATACAGATGCGGCTCTACTTGATGAGGTGGAGATTGTAGCTGAGAAAAGCACCATGTCGATGACTCTCGACAAGCGCGTCTTCAACGTTGGTAAAGACGTCAGCAGCACAGCAGGTAACGCCATTGAAGTCCTCGACAACATACCTTCAGTCAATGTCGATGTTGACGGCAATGTCAGTCTTCGTGGTGACAGCGGCGTGCAGATCTTGGTTGACGGCAAAGTGTCTGGTCTTGCTGGAACGAGTACCCAAGACGCTCTACGCAGTTTGCAAGCCGATATGATTGAGAGAATTGAAGTCGTCACTAATCCTTCAGTACGTTACGATGCCGAAGGTACAGCGGGTATCATCAACATCGTCCTTAAAAAAGATAAACGTAAGGGATTCAACGCTTCCGTCGACCTTCGCGGAGGATTCCCTGTACAATGGGGTGAGAAATTCTTTAAAGAAGACTTCCCGTTCCAAACAGGTATAGGCGCAAGTCTTAACTACAGATTCAAGAAATTCAACGTCTTCGCCAACTACAACTTCAACTACCGTGACGACATCAGTGAAGGTTATTCCATAACAGAATATTACGGCGACCTCATTTACGACCCGATCTTAGCAAATCATGACGACGCCGAACAGATTACAGAACAACTTACATATCGTAACAGAAACAGAAAAGGTCATAACATAAGAGGCGGCTTCGACTATTATTTCACCGACGACGACATATTGACTTTCAGTGCTATGTACAGACAATCTGACGGACACAATACCCCGGCGGTGACTTATATCGACAAATTCCCATTCCAAGGAATCAATAATTACTCATTACGTACGGAAGACTGGTTCAATGAAAGACCTATGATGGAATACACTCTCTCGTACGACAAATATTTCGGAAGCAAAGACAACTCACTCAAAGCATCGGTACGTTACTTTACAAATTCTGATACAGAATGGTCAGACATTGTAGATGCAGAATTCTTAACGGAAGAAGATCTTAATAACAACAATCCTTTCTACAGCATAAATCAACATACTTACGCACAAGAGAACCAGCAGAACCTTCAGGCAACCGTCGATTACGTCCGTCATTACGGTCTTTCTGTAATAGAATTCGGAGGTAAATATACCGGACGCTGGATCAACAATAATATGATGGTTACTGAAAACGATTCTATCCTCGAGGATTATACTCACGACTTCGATTATAATCAACAAGTGGCTGCGCTTTATGGTAGTTATGGCAGAGAGTTCGGACGTTTTTCCGGACAGGTGGGACTACGTGGCGAGTTTACCTTGATAGACACTTATCTCACGGGAACAAATAGCGGCAGCAATCAAAGATACCTTAACGTCTTTCCTACCGGACACCTTAATTATTCATTAACGGAAGTAGACCAGATTCAAGCGAGTTACGCACGTCGTATCCGCCGTCCTTGGTACGGTCAGATGGCTCCTTTCAGTTCTTTCAACGACGACCGTAACATCAGAACAGGTAATCCTGACCTGAAACCTATTTTCACCGATAGTTACGAATTCTCTTACCTTCGTTTCTGGGAAAGAGGTAACATCAACTTCACGGCTTATTACCGTCACAGCACAGATGTCATCCGTAACTTCACTACTGTAGTAGGTGACATATCGATCAGCCGTCCGGAGAACTTCGGCATCAGCGACGACTATGGTATCGAACTTGTCGGTTCGTTAGACATCTTCAAATGGTGGAATGTCAACGGCAGCATCAACTTCTTCAAGTCGAACACCGTAGGCGATTGGAACGGCAGACATTACACCACCGATTCATATAACACGTTCGCACGTATAGTCACAAAGTTCAGACTTAAGAACATCTGCGATTTCCAAATCTCAGGACGTTATATGGGTCCTCGCGAAGAACCTCTCGGTTACAGCGAAGCTAACTATTGGTGTGACTTCGCAGCTTCACGCGATGTCTTCAACAAAAACGCAACTATCTCTCTTAACATCCGCGATGTCTTCGGTAGCCGTCAACATGGTGGCGAATCGTGGGGCGACAACTTCTGGCAATATAGCGAAAACAGCTGGAGCACCACATCGGTGACGCTCAACTTCAACTATCGTATCAACCAGCAGCAAAATAACAAGAGAAGAATGCAACAAAACGGAAGCGACAGCTACGAAAGCGAAGGCGGCGAGATGGAATATTGATGAGTGAGACACACTGGCACAAGAAAAAGGGACGTGGCAAAATGAAGCCACGTCCCTTTTTAGTGATGTCAATTATCAATTATCAATTTTCGACTGTCAATTCTTCTGTTGCTGGTTCGCTTTTTACTATTGTCAATTCCTCGATGAGGTTTGTTGCGCCAGCATATTTGTCGATGATGAACAAGACGTAACGTGCGTCAACATTGATTGTACGTTGTAATTTAGGTTCAAAGTTGACATCGCCGCTCATAGCTTCCCAGTTACCGTCGAAAGCGAGACCGATGAGTTCGCCTTTGCTGTTCATGATAGGACTGCCTGAGTTACCGCCTGTGATGTCGTTTGTTGAGAGGAAACATACGACCAACTCGCCGTTTTCGTCAGCATATTGACCGAAGTCTCTTGCCTCGATGAGGTCTAACAATCTTTGTGGGACATCGAATTCATAATCGCCAGGAACATATTTTTCCATGATACCGTTAGCTGTACAGATGTAATCGTAGTGGATAGCGTCAGCTGGTTGGTAATCTTGAACTGAACCGTAGCTCATACGCATTGATGAGTTAGCATCTGGATATAAAGATTTCTCTGGTTGTGTCTCAGCGTAGAATTCTCGTAATCCTTTAACGAAGAGATGATTGTTTTCGTCAATTGTCTGCATTGCCATACGATAAGGAGCGAGACCGCTCATCAAATGGTTTATCATGATATTCATAACTACGTAAGCTGGATCTTTCTCGATTTTCTTAGCGTTAGGTTTTTCGATGAAAGCCTTGATTGATTCTGGTGTTGCGAAGATTGAGTTTTCTAAGATGTCGTTTGCCAAAGCTACAACGTCGCCTTTGTATTTCTTTTCAACTAAGTTATAGAAGTCAGGATTTGCTTCAGCGTTGAAAGTGTTGTAATATAATTTCAACATCTCAACCAACATCTTATCTTCTAAAGGTTTGTATGTCTCAGCGAAGAAAGCATCTACATCGATAGCTTTAAGAGCTTCTTCAGCGGCAGCAACGGCTTCTTTATCTTTCTTATCGATGTCGACGTAAGCTGCAAATTCCCCTGCAATTCCTATTGCACCTGTCATGGCGAGGTAGTTAGGATAATATATGTTTTCACTGAGTTCAGATACAAGAGCGTAGTTTTCTTTCAAGGTATTCAATACTTCACCGTATTCTTCTGTACGAGTTTTGTCGCTATCGACCCATTCTGTAAATTGATTTTCAAGTTCAGCTTTTGTCTCAGCTACTTTGTTTTTACGGAGCATCAACATCTGACCTTCGAAGTTTTTCCATGTGTTAGCGAGACCTGCTTTGTCGTCGGCATACATGATATTGACGGCAGCGTCTTTTTGCATGAACTCGTCCATGATGTCTGTCTGAAGTTTGAAAATTTCATGGATGATTGGATAGAAAGTATCGACATTATAATCTATTCCGTAAGAAGTCATATAACGTTCTGTTGAGCCAGGGAATCCCCAGATCATGGTGTAGTCATCTTTTTGGATGCCGTCCAAACTGATTGGGAGATGATGTTTAGGAGTGATAGGTTTGTTGTCTGGTGAATAAGGAGCTGGATTGCCGTCGGCATCACCGTAAACACGGAAGATGGAGAAGTCGCCGGTGTGACGAGGCCACATCCAATTGTCGGTGTCGCCACCGAACTTACCTACTGATGAAGGAGGTGTTCCAACGAGACGTACGTCGGTATATACTTGATATACGAACATATAATATTCATTACCTTCAAAGAAACTGCTGATGATTGGGTTGTATTTTCCATCTTCAGAAGCAGCTGCTTCTAATTCCTTAGCTTTTTCTCTGATGGCGCGGTTACGTTGAGCCCAGTCCATAGTATCATTAACGACAGAAAGGACTTGTTCGGTAACATCTTCCATACGTACCAAGAAAGAAGCTGATGTTCCTCCGACAGGAAGTTCTTCGCTGAAGTCTTTAGCCCAGAATCCGTCTGTGAGATAATCATGTTCTACGGTGCTGAGTTTTTGGATGTCGCTATATCCACAGTGATGGTTGGTGAATAAGAGACCGTGTTTTGAAACGATTTCGCCTGTGCAGAAGAAACCACGTGGAGTCGCACCTGTTGAAAGACCTACGATAGCGTCTTTTAAGCTGCTGTTGTTGATGCTGTAAAGTTCTTCAGGAGTAAGTTGAAGACCCATCTTTTGCATGTCTACATAATTCAAACGCTCGACGAACATAGGTAACCACATACCTTCGTCAGCACGTACTTTGCCCATTAGTGAGAAAATTGCGAGGGCTACAAATAAGAATGTTTTTTTCATTTTAGTATTTATTTAAATTGTTATTGTTGAGAAATTTATTTTTATGCATTGAGCTTTGAGCCATGAGCTTTGAGCACACATATGCTCACGGCTCATAGCCCATAGCTCACGGCTTTTATCTTCCAATAAGGAGTTCTGGAGACATTTCATAATAGATGTCTTTTGGAATTCCCATGCCGTTAACTTTGTCAAGGTCGGCTTGTAATGTTGGTTTGATGACGCCGTCGGTAGCGATCCATTCTTTTACGAATTCGTAGTTGCCGTCGCCTTGAGCTTTAAGGATTTCGCCGCCGAGTTTAGCTACAGCATCTTTCATGTTTTCAAAGTTGATGGCATACAGACCTTCCTCATTGCGAGTGAATGCGCCTTCTCTCTCCAAGAAGTTAAATGTAAGCATATTTGCCTTGCCATGTGCGCTTGCTGCGCCGAAACGAACCGAACGGAAGATACCAGCCATGAATGTGGTGTAGTTTTCTTCTAATGTTGAATTTGTATATTCACCCATTTCTGAGAGTTTTGTAACTAAATAAAGTCCGAGAATATCGGCTTTAGCTTCTTCGATGGCTGAATATTGTTCTTTAAGAGCGTGACGCACTGTGCCTTTGCCGTCTAAAGTGTTTTTGATTCCCATACCGTGAGCCACTTCATGGAACATGACGTTAGCGAAGAAAGCGTCGAATTTGATATTCTTGCGTGACTCCGGTGTCATAAGTACATCTGAAATAGGAACTAAGATGTTATCGAACTTGGCTTTCATGGCGTTCTTCAGTTGTAACTTACGAGTTCCTTTTTGAAGTTGGACTCTCTCGTCGTTAGGCAAGTTGATAGCTATAGTCTTGCCAGCCATATTACAGTCGCCGCCATAAAATACGGCATCATATACCGCGAGGTCGGCGTCAGCACCTGGTTTTTCTTGTTTGTATTCAGGTGCTACAGGAAGCTGTGTCTGCAATTCAGGAAGAAGTTCAGCATAATGTGCAAGTTTGCTGCTCCAGTCTTGGTCTTTTATCAAGATGAAAGATTCGTGGGCTGCCTTGTAACCATAAAGAGCGTCGACATAATTTTCAATAGGACCTACAACGAAGTCAACGTTATTGTTACGGACATCCATCCAAGCCATGTCACTCTCGAAATAATCGTCAGTCAACAAAGCTTCTGATCTGAGACGTAAGTAATTGGCGAACTCCTCATCACCGGCGAGGTCGGCAGCTTTCAATAACAAGTCAGCTGCTTTGTTGATTTGTTCGGCGTAAGCGTCATGGAACCAAACAGCTTGAAGATCACCGTTTTCGTCGCGTGTAATCAAAGTATATTGGCTTGTCTTGTCAGGGTTATCCCAAGCCTCGAATTCTTCTTTAGTCATGTCGGCTGGATAGAATCCTGCGCCTGCCGGCATCTTGCCATATTCTGGAAGGAAAGGTGCGAGGTTGTCGAAATGATTCCAAGGACCATAGTTGATCTCGGCGAAGAGACGGGCGTCTTTATCTTCGATAGAATTTAGGAACGACTCTTTGTCGCCGCCATAGTTCTGTGTCCAGAAGATGTCGTCCATGATATAGCCTACCTCATAGAGATAGTTTAACATCTGTTTCTCGTTATCTGACAAATGACTGATGTCGGAAGTGAGCTGAACCTTTGCGTATTGGTTTGTGAGGTCAGCATAGTTGGCTTTAGTTTCTTGTTTTGGAGAGTCGGCACAGCTTACAGTGGCAGCACCTAACGTTAAAATCATTACTAAATTCTTAATTTTCATTTGTTAATGTATTTTTAATTGATATTTTTTCCAGTTTGTAAAGTTAGGAAAAAAAACGCAACGCCATACACTCTTTTTAAAATAATATAAATACAATTCGCAATTCATAATTCATAATTCATAATTCATAATTCATAATGCATAATTGGGATAACTATAAACTGTTAATTGTTAATTGTAAACTGTTAATTGTTAGTCGACAAATATTTCACTTGCGATTCCGTCGGCGAGAAGCATTCCTTTGTCGGTAAGAATGTAGTTGCCATTATCGTTAATCATGATTCCGCATTCAATATGTCGCTTAACATTTTTTAGGAAATGATTGGCGTATGATGTGCCATAATCGGAAGCGATTTTATTTATGTCGCAACCCCACGATGTCCTGAGTGATGTCATTACATACTCGTTGAATTTGTCTTCTTTTGATAAGATTTCTTTTTCGAAATAATCGCCGGAGTTGAAGTCGGTATTGATATATCTTGTAAGATTTGAGACGTTCCATTGACGGGAGTTCCCGTCGTAAGAATGTGCCGATGTGCCTAATCCTAAATATCTTATGTCTTTCCAATAGATGCTGTTATGCTGTGAACGGAATCCCGATTTCGCGAAGTTGGAAATCTCATAATGTTCAAATCCGTTTTCTTTGCTCCTCTCGATTAAGATTTCATAATGACGTATTGTGGTGTCTTCGTCAATGTCTTGCAAAAGTCCTTTCTCAATTTTCTGTCCTAATATGGTCTTCGGCTCTACTGTCAGGGCGTAAGCCGAGAGATGCGAAATCCCGGTGGCGAAGAAAATATCAAGGTTTTTGTTCCACGATTCCTCTGTAAGTGTCGGTATGCCGTAAATCAGGTCGAGGGTGAGTTTGTCGAAGCTAACTTCGTGTAAATCATCTAAAACCTGAAGCGCATGCCTTGAGTCGTGACGTCTGTCTAAATATTTTAGATCCTCGTCATTGAAACTCTGTATGCCGACACTGATTCTGTTGACTCCCGATTTTTTTAAAGAAAACATCTTCTCCTTATCAATGGTGTCAGGATTTACTTCAAGGGTTATCTCAGGTTTTGCAATAATCTCAAAATTCTTATATAAAGTCTCAAGTATATCTTCTATATGCTTCATCGACAGAAGAGAAGGAGTGCCTCCGCCAAAATATATGGTCTCTATCGTTTCGCCATGAAGGTAGTCTTTACGTGCAACAATCTCTTCTTTCAACGCTTCAACATAATCGTCAATCCTGCTTTGAGAAGCTAAGGAAAAGAAATTACAATAAGCGCATTTGCTTTTACAGAATGGTATATGAACATATATTCCTGACACCCTTTTTAGAATTTTAGAATTTGAGTTTTTGCAAATTTAGCAAATTAAATTTCATACATTAGTATCTGTTCTAAATATTTTATTACATTTGTGGAAAAATTGTGTCTATGAAAAAATTAGCTCTTTATTTAGGGTTGGTTATCTTGATGTTCTTAACATCTTGTTCTTCATCAAAAAAAATGTCGTCAGTGATGAAAACATACGAAGTCGAGACTATGGGAGTCGGTAATGATGGGACGTATCTTATAAAAGTCACAGACTATTTCCGTACTTCGGATGAGATGGTTTACCTCGACGGATTGAAAAGGGATGCAGTTCATTGTGTTATATATAGCGGAATACCTGCCGGAAATGGCTCTATCAATCAGCCGGCCCTGATGAATGCCGACACAAAAATTGAAGGATACGAACAGGCTCTTAACGAATTCTTTGAACAGAAAGAATATCTGAATTTTATCAATTCCGTTGTAAATAGTTCGAAAACGATAACACGACTTAAAGATTCCAAGGAGTACAGAATAAGTGCTGTCATCTCCGTTAACAAAGACGAGCTCCGTAAATATCTGATAGATAAAAAAATCATAAAATCCTTGGATTTCATCTTCTGATTTTTTGAGATTCTCAGATTTTAAAAGGTTAGTCTATGAAAAAGATGTATGTCATATTGCTGTTGTTGATGGTATCGTCGCTTTCTGCGCAGGATACGATAATGCAGCGTTCGTTGAATGGCGGAAAAAGAACTGCCGACATGAACGTCACATATCATAGAAGTTCGTGGTGTAACCTTTTGATTTATCACGACGATCAGAAATATGCGGAAGAGATCCTCGCTACTTATTATGCACGTCCTCTGAACGACAAGTTCAATGATCATTCATTGCCGGTTCAAGTGGTGACTACAAGAGGTAAGAAGTACACAAAATTTAATAAAATCGACAAGTATATCATGGAAGGTGACATCGCCAACGACCTTGTCGCAAGGTGGTTCAACAGAAATGAAGAAACGGGTTATTGCGATATGGAACTTATCTATCGCAGGGGTTTAGAAGGGGCGACGACGGAAGATGTCGAAATGGCGGAGCTTACAAAAAGAGGTAAGTCTATATTGCTTGATTCGGGTACCGACCTCATCGGTAACACTTTCGTACTCGCTCACGACATAATATATATCGATAAGGGAGAAAGAAACAAAAATGCAGCTAAAGGAATAAGTGGTTTCGGTCGGTTCATGCGTGATTTAGGTGAGGTGATGACACAGGTGACAGGCGATTACACCTACTACGAGATGGGAAGGTCGCTGAATGATATGTCTGATGTGACAGCTGATGTAGTGGATGATTTTGAAGGATTTAGAGTAAAGATACAGACTCACCTCTATAGGTTGAACTGGCAGAACTCCGACAACGACTTTTTCTTCGAGAATTATTATCTCGATGAAAACTATTACGATGAATCTAAGTTCCATGCCTGGAAAGATGCGAACTACACGCTTACTTATATAGGTACGCAGGAAGCGATATGCGGCAAAACGGTCCTGCAAGGTATGTATGACTTGTCGAAACTCATACAGATTGTCGTCTATCGCACCTTAGACGAGAGTATAGTTAAGTTACAGAAAAACTACGAGGAGTTCAGGATAAAAGAACCGATATATGAAATTGACGAGAATGGTTATGTCATCGCCAAGATTGGAATGAAAGAAGGCGTAGGCCCCGATTCGAAATATGAGGTGCTTGAGAGAACAGAAGATTCAGAGGGATCGATAAAATATAACAGGGTAGGTACATTGAAGCCGGAACCTGACATGATCTGGGATAACCGTTATATGGCGGTTGAAGACGGAGCCGAGAACTCCGACTTGAACGGAACATATTTCAGGGTGACGAGCGGACGTGACTTATATCCAGGACTTTTAATAAGAGAAATTAAATTCTAATGCAGAAATATTTTATATTTTTTTTGTTTTGCTGCTTCTTGACGAGTTGCGTATCTGTTGAGAGACAGCAGTTTTTTGGTAGCACACAAGGTTCGTATTATTCGATAATTTATTATGACGAACAAAACCGTAACTTCAGCCGTGAGTTCGATTCCATTTTCAAAGATGTGGAAAGCACATTGTCATTATGGGACGAGAACTCCGTCATAAGAAGAGTGAACCGTAACGACAGTGCCGTCGTCTTGAATAAGATTTTCGTAGATAACTTCAATTATGCTATGCGTGCCGCGGAACTCTCTGAAGGTTACTTCGATCCTACTGTCGGACCTCTTGTCTCCGCCTGGGGTTTCCATTTTAAAGAAGGTATGAAGATGTCGCCTGAAATCGTCGACTCGATAAGAGCTTTGGTTGGATATAAGAAAGTCAGAGTCGAAGACGGCAAAGTGATAAAGGAAAACCCGAACATGACCTTAGATTTCAACGCGGTGGCTCAAGGTTATACAGCCGATATGATAGGCGATTTCCTTTTATCTCAAAATGTTGATGATTTTCTTGTCGATATCGGAGGTGAGATTATGGTAAGAGGAAACAAACCTAACGGCAAATTCTGGACTGTAGGTATCGAGAAACCTGCGGAAGACATGAACGCTGAACGTATAGTGCAAGAAATAGTGGAGCTTAAAGATAAAAGCATCGTGACTTCGGGCAACTACAGGAAATATGTGGAACGCGACGGAAAACGTTACTCACACAGCATAGATCCGAATACTGGCTATCCCGCTGAAAATAATATGCTCAGCGCAACTATAATCTGCGACGACACCGCATGGGCCGATTGCCTCGCCTCGATCTGTATGCTCGTGGGAATGGAAAAAGCTATTGAGATAATAGAATCGTGCGACGAAAACATCGAGGCATATTTCATTTATGTAGAAGATGATGAAGTGAAAACGTTTACAATTGACAGTTAACAATTAACAGTTAACAATTTACAATTAACAGTTGTAAAGATATATTAATAATGAACTTTGGAACTATAGAACCAAATTCTAAGATTCCAAAGTTCCAAAGTTCTAAGATTCTAAAAATGACGCAGCGACAAGCCACGTCATTTGAAAGTGCTTTTATTTTACTTCAAACGATTCGCAAACTACGTGATATTGAACTATAGGTTTGCCTTCGTTTTGAGCTATTTTTTCACGATATGCTTTAATCTGTTGCATCTGTGGATTCTCGTCGAGATTTTCTTTGAGGTCGATGCCGGCTGCCTGTTGTTCTGTCTCGCAGATGTGTGTTCCTTCTTTGAGACCGCTTTCTTTAACTTCTTGTTCCCATTCGTTGAGATAAGCCTCGTCGATGGTTACTGTTATAGCAACTTTACCAGTGACATTGTAAGTCTTGCCTGTTGTCTCTCTGTCGAAAGGTTCCATTCCTTCGCCTGTGAATACTGTTACAAGTTGTTCTTTGCCAGGAGTGGATAAGAAGAGTTTGCGACCGCTATTGCTACAGATGTGTTTCGCTACGCCTTCAACGATAACGGTTTGGTCTACTAAGTCGGCGGCTTTTGTTGCAAATTCTTCGACGCTGACGACTGTCGTTTTGTTGCATGACACCATTAATAATATAGTGAAAATTGCTAATAATGTTTTCTTCATGTTTTTTTTTGATTTGATTTATTAATTTATTTTAAAAAAGGACGCATTCAATCAAAATACGTCCTTTATATTATCTATTAAGTGGACAAAGTCTGTTGTCTGTTGACAGTCGACTGTTGTCTTTTATTACCAAGCGAACAATGGGAACTCTGCCATCATTTCGTTTACCTTTTCTCTTACAGCTGTAAGTTTTGCTGTGTCGTCGATGTGGCTGATGACGTCGTCGATTAATTCAACGATTGGTTCCATGTGTTCTTCTTTGAGACCACGTGTTGTGATAGCTGGAGTACCGATGCGGAGACCTGATGTCTGGAATGGTGAGCGGCTGTCGAAAGGAACCATGTTCTTGTTGACGGTGATGTCAGCTTGAACCAATGTGTTTTCTACCATTCTACCTGTCACTTCTGGGAATTTAGAGCGGAGGTCGATGAGCATGAGGTGGTTGTCTGTACCGCCTGAGATGATATTGTAACCTCTGTCGGTGAAAGCCTTAGCCATGACAGCGGCGTTTTTCTTAACTTGGAGGATATATTCGAAGTATTCGTCTGAGAGAGCTTCGCCGAAAGCTACAGCCTTACTTGCGATGACGTGTTCGAGTGGACCGCCTTGTACGCCAGGGAATACTGCGCTGTTGAGGAGAGCCGACATCATCTTCACTTCGCCCTTAGGTGTTGTCAAACCCCATGGATTTTCGAAGTCGTCACGCATCAAGATCATACCGCCGCGTGGACCACGGAGAGTCTTGTGTGTTGTTGTTGTGATGATATGACAATAATCTAATGGGTCGTTGAGGATGCCGCGAGCGATGAGACCTGATGGGTGAGAGACGTCAGCCATCAAGATAGCACCGACTTTGTCAGCGATTTCACGCATACGTTTGTAATCCCAGTCACGTGAATAAGCTGAAGCACCAGCGATGATGAGCTTAGGTTTTTTCTCTAAAGCTACTTTCTCCATATTGTCGTAATCGACGCGACCTGTTTCAGGGCTTACTTGGTAAGCTACTGGATTATAGAGGATACCTGAAGAGTTTACCGGTGAACCGTGTGAGAGGTGACCGCCGTGAGCGAGGTCTAAGCCCATGAATGTGTCGCCAGGTTTCAAGCATGTGAGCATGACAGCCATGTTAGCTTGTGCTCCTGAGTGAGGCTGGACGTTGGCGTATGTAGCGTTGAATAACTCGCATGCTCTTGCGATAGCGATTTCTTCTGTTTGGTCAACTATTTGACAACCGCCATAGTAACGTTTGCCTGGATAACCTTCAGCATATTTGTTTGTCATTACTGAACCCATGGCTTTTAAAACTTGATCGCTGACGAAGTTTTCTGAAGCGATAAGTTCGATGCCGTGCATTTGGCGTTGTTTTTCCTTGCGAATCAAGTTAAAAACTTTTGTGTCTTTTTTCATGATTTATCTATTTTGTTGATATTAAATAAATTACTTTCTTCAATACGACGGATTGTCATACTTTACTTTCAACTCCCAAAGGTATAAAAGTTTTTTGAATAAAAAAGAAAAAAGTCAAACAAATATGGAATAATTATTTTCTAAACATAAATTTTAAACCTAATTTTACTCCAAAAACAGGCGCAAATGTTAAATCAACGTTGGAATCTCTAACAATATCTTTGTTGAAGGTGTAATTGAAATAAGGCTCTGCTTTTAATTTCAAGTGTTCTGTCAATAAAAAATCTATATTTATACTTAAATTTATCGCATTAGCTTTACACTTGTTATCATCTTCATAATATGATGTTATAAAAATAATTCCTGTACTGAATCCGCATGAAATATGTTGTTTTAATTTATGAAGATAACCTACATTTAAAGCATAATTATAGGAAATATATTTGAAATTATTGGACTGATCAAACCATTCTCCATTTATTAACGACTGATAATAGTGTGTATAATTAAACGGATTTATTCCAAATCCTGCTTTTCCTATCAAATATCCCCTTGGGGTTTCTACATCAAGTCCTAAAAAAATATCAGCGTTAAATGGTGTATTTGATTTTAACCTCTCATTCTTATATCCTGTATCATAAAACAAAGAATATTTAAGACCTCCATTTATCTCAATAAAAATGCTTTTCTCAAATTTATCTTCATCTATAATATTTTGTGATGAAGATAAAATAGATATTAAAAGGAATGCAGTAGTTATAATTATATTCTTCATTGGATTATTA
>SUWS01000011.1:54316-56406 GCA_015061365.1 Lentimicrobiaceae bacterium
TTATCATGATAATAAGCATCAATAAATATACGCAAATATACATATTTTGTTACTATGTCAAGATAAATAAAAAAAACTTTGTCTTTTAGCTTTTATCTTTAGACTTTTTATATTTTTGTGAAAAATAAAATCCTCATGTCTAATCTCGATGAAATAAAGAAAACGATAGAGCCGGAGTTAAAGAAATTCAACATCTTTCTTGAAGAGAGTCTGAAGTCTTCGACACCTTTGCTTAATAAGATTCTGAAATATGTCTTGAAGCAGAAAGGTAAGCAAATCAGGCCGTTGTTCGTTTTGTTGTCGGCTAAATGTCATGGTGAGATTAACGAGAATACTTATCGTGCAGCCGCTTTCATCGAGTTGCTGCATACCGCTACCTTAATTCATGATGACGTGGTGGATGATTCCGACAAACGTCGTGGATTGTTTTCTCTTAACGCCTTGTGGAAAAACAAGATCGCGGTTCTCGTCGGAGACTATCTTCTTTCAAAAGGAATGCTGTTAGCGTTGGAGAATAAAGATTATCAGATGTTGGACATTATATCCTCGACTGTCAAGGCGATGAGCGAAGGCGAGATTTATCAGATGGAGAAGGCTCGTCGCATGGATATTACCGAAGAGGATTATTACGAAATCATAAGGGCGAAGACTGCTTCTCTTATTTCATCGTGTTGTATGTTGGGCGCGATTTCCGTCAATGCCACTGAAAGTCAGGTCGAGAAAATGAGAAATTTCGGTATCTCGGCTGGAATAGCTTTCCAGATTAAAGATGACATCTTCGACTATCAGATCAATAATAAGACTGGTAAACCTGCGGGTAACGACATCCAGGAGCATAAGATGACGCTGCCTCTTATTCATTTGTTAAAGATAATTAACAATTCGGAAAGAAGAGAAATCATCAGAAAGATAAAATATCATAGCGATGAAGTAGAAGCGCGTTTGGATATAATTAATAAGGTGCATCAAAGCAAATGTTTGGATTATGCCGAAGAGAAAATGAATGCTTTTGTAAATGAAGCCTTGAGCCAATTGGATGAGATAAATGATTCCGAAGCTCTGACTTCGTTGAAGGATTTGGTTGAATTTTGTATTAACAGAGAAAAATAAATTACTATGAAAAGACTATTACTTTTATTTGCAGTTACTTTTGCTTTCGCCACTACTATATTCTCTCAAGAATTCTATGGCGGATTGATTTTGGGTGGAACGGTCTCGCAAATCGGCGGTGACTCTCGTGGCGGCTATCATAAAGCAGGAATAGTTGGCGGTGCCTTCGCCGGTTTGAATATATCGGACGACTTCGATATTCAGATGGAATTGAAATACATTCAAAAAGGTTCTTATTCCGGCGACTTGGAGAATGATCCGCTCGCTCCTTTCCGTATAAAATTAGACTACGTTGATTTGCCTGTTGTGGTGAGTTATAACCTCAATAAGATAAATATCAATGGTGTGAATTTAAGATGGCTGAAGTTGGAAGCCGGATTGAGTTTGGATGTCTTGATTAATTTTCGTCAGGATATAAGGGGAGAAACAGTCCCTGAAACAGCAGATCCTTGGAGAAGGTTGGTCGCTAATACGGTTCTCGGTGTGAGATTCTGTGTTAACGATGACATTGAAATCGGATTGCGCACCATCAATGCCATGACGTCAATATGCAATCCGTCGAAATCTCCAAATTACGATGGCAACGTCAGTTACGTGCAGCGTCTGCTGCCATATTACGGGATGTTTAATGACGTTTTGCAACTGTCAGTATTCTGGAAACTGTAATGTTTTAAAATCTGAAAATCTGAAAATCTGAGAATCTGAAAAATTTTCAATTTGTCAGACGCACCAATTACATCGTGTTTATTCTCAATGGTGTAATGTGTCATGAGACGCACCAATTACATCGTGTTTATTTTCAATGGTGTAATGTGTCATGAGACGCACCAATTACACCGTGTTCATTTTTTCAGGTGTAATATGTCACGTCTCTCGTATATTTGCAGTCACAAAAATAAATAAAAAAAATAACTTTGCAAATATAAAAATAGTTCGAGAAAGAAGGGAAAAAGTATGGGAACAGTTGAACGTCTCTTGAT
>SUWS01000074.1 GCA_015061365.1 Lentimicrobiaceae bacterium
GATATTGGTCTGTTTCAACTATATATTGAAACAGACCTACCGCAAGGTCTATTCGATTGCCTTCTCGGCAATAGTTTGTGCCTTGTTTGTTGGCTTGATGTGGCCATACGCCATCGAACAATCCAAATCCCAAATTTCGGATTGGCTTGCCAACTCAGCTTTGATGCTCGACATCGCTGTAATCCTAACGCTGGAAGTGGCTGTTCAAATGGCTTTTTGCGTATTGTCGGCACATATCCAGACCTCAGGAAAGGTAAAACCTATTACAATATGGGTGTATCGAGTTTTGAGATGGTTCCCTGGTGTACTAATCTTCCCGGTGCTGTTCAGTCTATTGGTTTCTGCCATATTCGCCTTGCCGGGTGTCTCATTTTCACTCATCGCTTGGGTTTTGGCGGCAATAGTATTTATTGTAATACCTCTTGCTGCGTGGGGAGTTAAATGGCTCCTCCCCGAAAAGGAGATTAGGCTCGAATTGCTATTTCTCTCCAATGCTTTGATTGCAATCTTGGGAGTCATTGCTACCGTAAACGGTCAAACAGCAGTTGCAGGTATCAGCGATGTAGATTGGAAAGCATTAGGCGGTGTCGTATCATTGCTAACGTGTGGTCTTGCATTGGGTATTATCGCATACAGAATAAAATTAAAAAGAATAACTAAAAACAGATAACATTATGAATTACATCTCAGACATCCTTTATTGGATTTCGACGGGACTGCTTGTGCCTGTCATCGTATTACTTATCTTCTTCTTTTTGCGTTCTTTGTTACTTATCGGTAGTTTTTTCGGTCAATACCTTGCTATTCGACGTACAGCATCGCTTATCAGCACAGAGGTTGACTCACTAACCAAAGAGAATGTACAAAGCCTTGCCGAGCGTCTGCCCAAGAAGAATCCGTCGTTGGTTGTAACCTATATGAATCGCCTGCTTGCAGCTGATAGTGCGGCAATGCGTCAACGCCTGCTTGCCGATTTTGAGATTGAGGCAGACAAGGATTTATCGACATCAAAAACATTGAGTAAAATGGGTCCTATGCTCGGACTGATGGGTACTCTTATTCCTATGGGGCCAGCGTTGGTGGGACTTTCAACGGGCGATATCGCTTCAATGGCGTATAATATGCAGGTCGCATTTGCAACTACCGTAGTGGGTCTGTTTGCAGCAGCTATTGGATTTATTACGCAACAAGTCAAGCAGCGCTGGTATTTGCAGGATATGACTAATTTGGAGTTTGTAGCCGAGTTGTTGAACGAATCAAAGGTTAAATAAAGATGAGAAGAAGACTTCTAAATAAGGATGAGGACAATGACCCTATGAGCGTTGTGAGCAACCTCTTCGATGTGGCGATGGTCTTTGCAGTGGCTCTTATGGTTGCTTTGGTTAGTCGTTACAATATGACCGAAATGCTGAGCCAAGAGGATTTTACAATGGTTAAAAACCCTGGCAAGGAGAATATGGAGATTATCACCAAAGAGGGTGAGAAAATCAACCGCTATACCCCCTCCGAAGACCAAGATTCAAAGAGTGGTAAACGCGGCAAAAAAGTCGGCATCGCCTATGAGTTAGAGAATGGAGAAATAATATATGTACCAGAATAATATATAACGATTTAATAGACAAGCGGCATAAGTATTTAGCTATGCCGCTTGTTTGTCATGTTATCATTTCATTATGAAGTGACGCCTTTTATTTTGTATCGGTAAGTGCATCCAAGATGTCAATCTCATGATTCTCTATGTCTTCTAAGAAATGATAAATTTTCTTGTTAGTCGCTGTATCAACTAAATAAGCATGGAATATATTAGGAATGTCCTTAATTTTATTTAAGATCTGTGAGAATGTCTCTTCTCTCATATATCCTCTGATGATCAAGAAATAATCTGTCTTAGGTTTGAAAGAGACCCATTCCTTTCCGTCGTAAGACCTTATTGCGACGAGGTCGAAGGTATTGGAATTCTCACCTTTATGATAAAGATAGAAAGAATGTTCCTGACCTTGTTCATCTATTATGTTGTTACATTTCACAAACTCGAAATAGAGAGCTTTATTAAGATATGAAGCTAACTGATAATCCATCGCCGCGGTGTTTATGGCGATGACCTTTATATCATCAAAAGGATCCATGTCGAGTTTGATTTTTATTGCCATAAATCAACAATGTTATTGATGGTGGAAATTAATTAGCAATCACGAATTGTTCTTTACGCATAAAGTTCCAGGTTTTTTCTGCCGCGAGTTGTTCTGCGCCTTTGATAGAATAGTCAGAAGCTTGTTCATATTCTTTTTCGTCGATAACAACCTGCACCACATAAAGCTTCTCGTATCCTGTTCCTTTGGAAGTGATTTGTTTGAAACTGACGCTGTGTTTCTCTTTCTGTGCCCATTCAAGGAGACGACTCTTATAATTCCTTTCGTCCCTCTCTAATTCCTGCAAATCGATATGCACCTTAATGATTCTGTTGACTATAATCTTATAGGCGAAGTCATAGCCGAAGTCGAGGAACAATGCGCCGCTGAAAGCCTCGAACGCGTTACCTCCCATCGATTTGTATCTGCAATGTTCATTAGTCCTGGCATAATGTACTAAATTATCCAATCCTAATTTCATCGACAATTTGTTGAGAGAAGAACGACTGACGATCTTCGAACGCATCTCGGTAAGGAATCCTTCCTGTTTAGTAGGGAACTTCTTGAAGAGAAATTGTGCTACGACTGCGCTCAGCACGGCATCGCCGAGATATTCAAGACGTTCGTTACTTACAGTACATCCCGACATTGTCTTTGTCGACAACGACTTATGTGTAAAGGCTAATTTATATAACTCAATATTCTTGGGATAGAATCCGAAGATATTACGGATAGAACGTGCCAATGCTCTATCAGACTTATTTATAATTCTAAAAAAAGTAAATAGAGACAAAACCTGAAATTATTAATATTTTTTAAATATAATACTTGCGTTATGACCGCCGAATCCAAAAGCGTTACTGATAGCGTATGTCATTTCTTTTTTGCGAGCTTCCCAATAGACGATGTCAAGGTTAGGATCTATTGTAGGGTCGTCGTTGAAATGATTTATTGTTGGAGGTATAATGCCGTCACGTAACGACAGCACTGTCGCTATCGCTTCTATCGCGCTTGAGCCGCCGAGCAAATGCCCTGTCATTGATTTTATAGAATTGATAGGCATATTTTTCACATGGTCGCCGAACAATTTACTTATCGCCAATGCTTCTGAGGTGTCGCCTGCCGGCGTTGATGTTCCGTGAGTGTTTATATGGTCGATGTCGGTTGTTTGTAAGCCAGCGTCTTTTAACGCGCGTTGCATACACATCATCGCTCCGAGACCTTCGGGGTGAGGCGCGGTAATATGATAAGCGTCGCTTGAGAGTCCGCATCCTACTATTTCGCCATAGATTTTAGCGTCGCGAGCTAAGGCGTGTTCTAAGTCTTCTAACACGAGACATCCGCATCCTTCACCCATGATGAAACCGTCGCGGTCTCTGTCGAAAGGACGGGAAGCTGTCATCATGTCGTCGTTACGTGTTGTCATGGCGCGCATCGACTCGAAGCCGCCCATGGCGGGAGGAGAGACTGCAGCCTCTGAACCGCCTACCACCATGACTGGGAACATACCGGAGCGAACATAATTATAACCTTCCGTTATTGCGTTTGCCGACGACGCACAAGCCGAAACCGTAGAGAAATTAGGTCCGCGGAATCCATTTCTTATGGAGACGTGACCGCCTGCCAGATCTGGTAATAATTTAGGAATGATGAACGGATTATATCGCGGGGTTCCGTCGCCAGCCACGTAATTGGCGACTTCCTCATAGAAACTGTTTATGCCTCCTATACCAGAACTAAAGACAACACCGACCTCATTAAAGTCGGTATTGTCTTCAGTAATGTTTGAATCTTTGATAGCCTCATCCGACGCTATGATAGCGAACTGAGTGTACAGATCCAATTTCCTTGATTCCTTGTGATCAAAGAATTGTTGTGGGTCGTAGTTCTTAACCTCGCAAGCGATGCGAGTCTTGAACTTGGAAGAATCGAAACGGGTTATCTCACCAGCACCATTAACACCCTCGCATAGAGCTTTCCAAAATTCAGAAACCGTATTACCTATCGGCGTGACAGCACCTAATCCGGTGATTACTACACGTCTCAACTCCATATAATTATATTGTATGATTCTTATTTATGTGATTCGATATAATTTAAAACATCACCCACTGTAGAGATTTTTTCTGCTTCAGCATCTGGAATTTCCAAACCGAATTCTTCTTCAAATGCCATAATTAACTCAACTGTGTCAAGTGAATCAGCACCTAAATCGTTTGTGAAACTTGCTGTTTCCACTACGTCTTCTGGATTAACACCTAATTTATCAACGATAATTGACACAACTTTTTCTTTTACGTTTTCCATAATTATAAAATTTAAGTTAATAAATATTTCCGCTCAAAAAAAACTTCGCAAAGTTAAACCATTTTTTCAAATAATAGCGTTTTTTTTTGATTATTTTAATTCTGTAAGAAGATGTGGTATGAGTCTCAATGACTTACGCTTCTATCTTCTCAAATAATTTTCTAATCTTCTTTCCCATACCAAAATCCACGACATCGCCCATCTCGAAAGAAGCATCCATAGATATGCTCCCCCGACTGCGGCAAATAACAACAGATCTTCCAAATTGCTGTGCGAGATTCCTATATGATGATTCAGCAAGTCGTTCTCTTCTTTAGTGGTTTCACCTTTCTCCGCTTCTTCAATCATAATACCCGCACCATACGCCAAACCTAAAGTGTTGGATACTAACCATAAAAATGCAGTCCTCGGCGATAATCCGAAAAATATCATCACTGGCTTCAGAAATCTTGAGATATATTCTATGATGCCGTATTCTGTCAATATCTTTTGTAATACTGTCAGGAGATAAACCAATACTGTCATGATAATCACGTTTTTCAAAGTCCTGAAGAACCAGTCGTTCAACATCGCCACAAAAGTAAGTTTTTCCTGAACGTTATCCGAAATTGATGATGTTTCAAAGCTTCCCGGCATGATCTTATTTAAGACCCAAGCCAAGATGAAAGCCGACAAAGTCCTTATCGCCACTATTCTCGCCACGGAAGAACCCGTCTTATGCTGCACCGTCGTTTCCACAAACATATTGTGTGAGCAAAGTACCATGACGGATAATATCGTTGCGGCTCTTGTTCCGAGATCCAATGTCGTCATCACGGCGATGGCGGAATAGCAATTTACGAAATAACCTGAGACGTAGGCGAGAGCGGCTTCTCCGGGGAGACCGAAATGTGAGAAGAGCGGTGTCATCCAGTATGAAATCCACTCTATTACCCCAAGATATTGCAACAACATTATGACGAATGATACCAATGTCATTATCTTGGCAAGCCACCAGATTGTCTTGAATGCGCTTGGTCGCGCCGATTTTACACAATTTAAAAAACGTGACATCTACGTGAATAATTAATTTAGTGTGCAAAGATAGCAATTATTGAGATTATCATACTGCGATTTTAAAGTTATTTAGACCACAATTTTCTTCGTTTTATTCTGTTTTTCTTAATTTTTTTAAAGAAATATATGTGTT
The DNA here is from genome assembly GCA_015061365.1 of Lentimicrobiaceae bacterium. GTDB lineage: Bacteria > Bacteroidota > Bacteroidia > Bacteroidales > F082 > Limimorpha. The sequence continues at coordinate 5,626 of SUWS01000074.1, forward strand.
ATTTTGTTTACAAACTGTTGATTTTTAACAAATAAAAAAATATTTTCGATAATATGTGGAATTTACAAATTTTATTGTAGTAATTTTGCACGCGGGAAACGTTATGTTTTTGTTGTTTTATTTTAATCGAAATTAAACACATTATATATATGGTAAAAAACTTAGTAATCGTTGAGTCTCCTGCCAAAGCAAAGACAATAGAAGGCTTCTTAGGAAAGGATTATGTGGTGAAGTCGAGTTATGGCCATGTTAGAGACTTGAACAAATCGAATTTGAGTTTGAATATGGATGCCGGCTTCCAGCCCTTGTATGAGATTCCGGCAGATAAGAAGACCTTAGTCGCTGAATTAAAGAAGATAGCTGAGAGTGCCGAGATGGTATGGCTTGCTTCCGATGAAGACCGTGAAGGAGAATCTATTTCATGGCATCTCTTTGAGACATTAGGATTGAAAGATGAGAAATATCGCCGTATCGTCTTCCATGAAATCACGAAGACTGCCATCGCTCATGCCATCGACAATCCACGTAAGATTGATATGGATTTGGTGGCGGCACAGCAGGCACGTCGTGTCCTCGACCGTCTCGTCGGTTATGAGTTGTCGCCTCTTCTTTGGAAAAAGGTGAAACCAGCTCTCTCCGCCGGTCGCGTGCAGTCGGTCGTTGTTCGTCTTATCGTTGAATGCGAGGAAGAGATAAAAAACTTCAAGCAGACAAGTTCTTTCCGTGTTACCGCTGTATTCACGTTCACCATCGACAACCGTGAATATTCTCTTTCGGCAGAACTTCCTTACCGTTTTGAAAATGAGGAAGAGGCTCACGCTTTCTTGCAGAAGTGCAAAGATGCAGCATACAAAATTAAATCGGTAGACAAGAAGCCTCTTTCTAAGATGCCGGCACCTCCTTTCACAACATCAACGTTACAACAGGAAGCCGGCCGTAAGTTAGGATTCTCCGTAAGCAACACGATGCGTATAGCTCAGCAGCTTTACGAGTCCGGTAAGATTACTTACATGCGTACCGACTCTGTCAACTTATCGCAGTTCGCTCTTATGTCGGCTAAGAAAGAGATAGAAAATATGTATGGCCCGCAATACGTGAAGAACCGTCAGTTTTCTACGAAGTCTAAAGGTGCACAAGAAGCTCACGAAGCTATACGTCCTACATACATGGATCAGCAGACTATAAAAGGTACTGCCGATGAGCGTAAACTATACGAACTTATCTGGAAACGTACCGTCGCTTCCCAGATGGCTGAGGCTCAGATCGAAAAAACCAATGTCGCTATCGAGATCTCCAATTCCGACAAGGAATTTACCGCAAGTGGTGAAGTCGTTTTGTTCGACGGTTTCCTGAAAGTATACAACGAAAGCAGCGATGACCCTAACGAGTCGTCAAGCGGAATGTTGCCTCCTCTCGTAATAGGACAGCCTCTCGATTTAGAAAAAATGGAAGCTCAACAACGTTTTACACGTCACACACCACGATACACGGAATCGAGCCTCGTCAAGAAAATGGAAGAACTCGGCATCGGCCGACCATCAACATACGCACCTACAATCTCTACTATACAGAAAAGAGGTTATGTCGAGAAGAAAGACATACAAGGCGAAGTACGTAACTACAAAATCTTGACCCTCAAGAAAAACAGAATCACTGAGAAAACTGGCAAAGAAAATATAGGCAACGAGAAAGGTAAACTCGTACCTACCGACATAGGCATCCTTGTCAACAGATTCCTGCTTCAATATTTCGATACTATCGTCGATTACAACTTCACAGCAAATGCGGAAAAAGAGTTCGATAAGATAGCTGATGGCGAATGTAAATGGAACGCTATGATTGCTGATTTCTATAAGGATTTCCACAAAAAAATTGAAGAGACATCCGACAATTCGGGTAAGTTCAGCGGTGAGAAATTCCTCGGCATCGACCCTGTATCAGGAAAGAATGTATTTGTGAAAATCGGACGCTTCGGTCCTGTGGCGCAGATCGGTGACACCGACTCTGATGAGAAACCGAAGTTCGCCGGACTGAAGAAAGAACAAAGCATCGAGACGATCACCTTGGACGAAGTCTTGGATCTTTTCGCTTTCCCTCGTATCCTCGGCGAATATGAAGACGCTGAGATTCAGGTGGCAATAGGACGTTTCGGACCGTATATCAAACATAACAGCACGTTCTACAGCCTCTCAAAATTAGATGACCCTGCTTTAGTAACATTCCAGAGAGCGGTAGAAATCATCGAGTCGAAACGCAAAGCCGACTTAGACAATATCGTTTCAACATATCCTGAAAACGAAGACCTGAAGGTGCTTAAAGGCCGCTTCGGAATATATATCACGTTGAATAAACAGAATTACAAGATACCGAAGACCTACGACCCGACAAACCTCAGCTATCAGGATTGCATGGACATCATCAACGATCCTAATAACGCTTCGAAGAAAAGAGGGAAGAGTAAGTAAATTTACAGTTAATAATTTACAATTAACAGTTAAGAATGTACAATGAGGAGTTTCCTTGTTGTACATTTTTAGTGTCTACTTCCTGAAGCTGGTACAAACCGATTTTTTCTAAAATCAGAAAAATGTATTTTTTTACTTGTTATTTTATAGGAAAAGTGTATTTTTGTAGATGTAAATTTATAGAAAAAGTGTAAAAAGATATGCTTTACAGGAAGATAGAAAAAGAGATAAAAGAACATCTTGAGAATAATGCCAATACTATAGGTGCGTCTCAGACACATTACACCTGCAAAAATATAATTTTTGAGACGCACCATAATATGGTTGAAATAAGTTTACGTTGTTTTAATTTGTAGAGGAAACAACCATATTAGTGTCACGTCTCTACTGATGGAGTCGATTTGGATAAAATTCATCATCTTTCCAATTCATAACATTATTCTTGATGTAATTGTCAATGTTAATAAATTCATTATAATCTCTGATGATACGATCGTAGAATCTTGTTTGCCATCCAAAATGAATGTCGTTTTTTATGGCATATTTGGTGACAGATGATTTGAAAATCGAGATTATAGATGAAAGACGACCGCATTGTTTTGCGATTTCACACATCTTTTCGTTGACATCAACGTTGTTGTTGGGCGTTTGTTTATGAGGATGTTTGTTTTTAAGATAATTAACAGCTATGATAAGATGAATATGATTCGGCATTATCACATGCGATAATACTTTAAAATCATCGTGTTTTGAATTAAGATATTCAATATATGATTCAGTGTATAAACCCAATTTTGTCATCGACATTTTGCAATTATTTATCTCGCCAAAAAAATGTTCTCTTTTGTCTGTACATATTGTGATATAGAAATAACCATGGTTGTAATCATGCCAATATGCTCTGGCAGAAGGAATCCTGTATTTGTTGTTGAAAAGATTGTTGTCCATAAACTTTAATTTTGATTGCAATTGCAAAATTACAAAATTTGTGGAGACGTGACACATTACACCATTTGAAAATAAAATTTTTGAGACGCACCATAATATGGTTGAAAAATGTTTACGTCATTTTAATTTGTAGAGACGTGACACATTACACCTGCAAAAAATAAACACGATGTAATTGGTGCGTCTCAGACATATTACACCTGCGAAAATAAACACGATGTAATTGGTGCGTTTGACAAATTTACAATTAACAATTTACAATTAACAATTGACGTAGGGACATATTACACCATTTGAAAATAAAATTTTTGAGACGCACCATAATATGGTTGAAAAATGTTTACGTTGTTTTTGTATAAAGATTATTCCAACCATATTAGTGTCACGTCTCTACGTTTGACGTCTGTAGAGACGTGACATATTACACCTGCAAAAATAAACACGGTGTAATTGGTGCGTCTCAGACACATTACACCTGCGAAAATAAACAATATGTAATTGGTGCGTTTGACAAATTAACAATTAACAATTGACAATTAACAATTGACGTAGGGACACATTACACCTGCAAAAAATAAACACGATGTAATTGGTGCGTCTCAGTAATTGTCACGTCTCTACCAATAAAAATTGCACAACAGCATTATTTAAAAGTTCTTAAAAAAAATTAAGAATTGTATTGAAAAAAGTTGTACTTTTGCGCCACTTTTTTCTGCTAATCAAACTTTTATAAAATCTGAGAAATTTGAAAAGGCTAATGGAAAACGCTAATGACTAATGGAGAAAGGCAATGACGAAAGGCAATGACGAAAGCTCAAATCTGTTGTTCGTTGCCCGTTGTCCTTTGTCTGTTGACTTAAAAAAATGGAAACAAAACAAATAAAATTATTAACTTAAATTAAACGCTTATGAAGAGAAAGTTTATTCTTTTAGCAATGATGCTCCTGACCTTAATAGGGGGGGTGAATTTAAACGTGCTTAATGCACAGGAACAG
>SUWS01000075.1 GCA_015061365.1 Lentimicrobiaceae bacterium
TGGATGTCACGCTTTCGTATGTGACGGAATGGACCCTAACGAACTGTTCCATTTCAACTATGGTTGGGGTGGGAAAAATGATGGTTTCTTCGCACCTGATGCTATACAATATAGTAATTACGGAGTGGGCGCAATCTTCGATATGATTCCCGACTATGTTTATAATAATACTGCAATGTCACCATCTGACTTTACAGTTGTACCTTTCGGCAACGATGAACTGTCGGCTACATTGTCGTGGACTAACCCGACGAAAAACCTTGATGGATCCGACATCTCTCACATCGATAAGATAATAGTTATGAGATTGGATGAAATTATTTACGAAGACTCGGATGTTGTTCCTGGTTCTACATCGGTGTTTGTTGATGACGAAGTGCCATTCTATAGTTATTTTGATTATACGGTATATGCTGTAATAGATGGTGTTTATGGCGATTTCTCAACTGTCAAGAATGTCTTTTTTGGTCCGTCTTGCGATTGGAAACTTATTGTCAAGACCTCCGATTCGGAAGGAATGTTCGACACATACATTAATGTGTTTGATCACAATAATGTCAAGTATATGACATTGAGCAGCGATAGTTCTGATACGACAACATTTGACATTCCAGTTCCCTATGGTAATGTAAGTTTCGAATGGGAGACAACAGAGCCGGAGCCTCATCTGTATTCAATTAACATTGTTATCAGAGATTCTGATGATGAGGTCGTTTATGAATATACGGGAAATTATGCAGGATTGCCTTCGGGAGGAATTTTCTTCAAGGCTAATAATACGTGCGGTGGAGAGATTGATTGTGAGGTCCCGACAAATTTAGAATATACTATGGAAGATGGTAATTTTGTCTTGACATGGGATAGCCCTGATAATCCAAAGTATGGCTATAATATCTACCGCGACGATAAACTTATAGGAATGTCGAAAGAGACAACATTTACTGATGAAAACGTTCCATACGGAGGACATTGTTATTCGGTTTCGGCTTTTTGTGAGAATGGGATTACTGAAAATAGCGATGAGATATGCGACGTGGCTGTTGATGGTTGTGACCCTCCATACGACTTATGGTGTGAGTTGAGTAGTAATAATAGGGCTAAACTTTATTGGGAAGCACCCCTCTATGATAGTGTAAGTTACTATTATATTATGAGGAAAGCTAATGCGGACGATGAATGGAAAAGGATTAAAATCTTAAGTCCTGATGAAAATGAATATACCGATAATATTCCTATAGGAGCGGGTAAATGTTATTTTTATAGGGTGATCGCTAAATATACGGAACCGGAATGTTACTCGCCTCCGGCAAAAGCAAAATACAACGATGAATATTTTGTTATGGTTTGTAATTCAACAGATGTGGCGGATAATACAATACAGAATGTTGAAATCTATCCTAATCCGGCAAAAGACGTTGTTAAAGTGTCAACAGTCAACAGTCAACGGTCAACAGTCAAGGTTTATAATTATTTGGGAATCTTGGTTGAGGAAATTGAACTCGACGCTGAAGAAATTGAACTCGATGTTTCAGATTATAATCCAGGAATATATTTCTTCAATATTAATGGAAAAACCGTGAAGGTTACAATTGAAAATTGAAAATCTTGGTAGAGACGTGACATATTACACCTATGAAAATAAACACGATGTAATTGGTGCGTCTCAATTGAATTGAAAATTGAAAATTGAAAATTGAAAATCTTGGTAGAGACGTGACATATTACACCTATGAAAATAAACACGATGTAATTGGTGCGTCTCAATTGAATTGAAAATTGAGAATAAACACGGTGTAATTGTTGCGTCTCAATCGAATTGAAAATTGAAATAATCACGTTGTAATTGGCGCGTTTAAATAATTGAAAGTTTTTCAGATTTTTTATATAAATGATAACGTTTTTTTTCTTAAATTTGCGAAATTATTCAAGTAGTATTAATTAACTTAAATTAGAAATTATAAACAAAAAATTACCAATGAAAAGATCATTTTTATTAGCAATTGTTTTGTTGGCTTTCAACTCCCTTTTTGCTAATCCTGTTGATGTCAACATGGCAAAAGGATTGGGACAGAAATTTGTCTCTGCCAACTTTGAACAGAAATCAAGTTCATTAGAGTTAGTTTACACAATGAACACAGAATTAGGCGAACCATGTTTCTACGTTTTCAGCGTTTCGAATCATGGTTTTGTTATTGTATCAGCAGACGACTGCGCACATCCTATCCTCGGTTATTCTGAAGAAAGCGCATTTGAAGCAGATAATATCGCTCCAGGTCTTGGCTATATGATGGAAATCTATCAAGAAGCTATAGAATACGGAAAAGAAACAAAAGCTACAGCAACACCTGAAATCGCTGCAGAATGGAAATCATTGGAAAACTCAGGTTTCGTAAAACCAGCGATGAGAGGTAAAAGCGTTGAACCATTGTTGACAACAAAATGGAACCAATCATGGCCTTACAATAAGTTCTGTCCTGAGCAATCAGCTTCATGGGCTGACCATGGTCATGTTGTTGTAGGATGTGTCGCTACAGCGATGGCACAGGTTATGGCATACTGGGATTATCCGACACAAGGTACAGGCTCTCATACCTACACTCCTGTGTGTGGTGATCTTGATCAACCTTGTTATGGAACTCCTACATACCCAGCACAAACAGTCAATTTCGGTGCAACCACATACGATTGGGAAAATATGGTCGACAGAATTGACGCATCATCACCAGTAGAACAGATCGACGCTATCGCCACACTTAGCTATCACTGCGGTGTCGCCGTTGATATGATGTATGACCATCATGGTACTGGTAGTGGCGCATATTCAGGAGATGTCATTACTGCTATCAAGAACTACTTTGGTTATGCCCCAACTACAATTACAAGATATAACCAAACACCAGCTGCAGAATGGGATGCTATGTTATATGAAAGTTTTGATAGAGCAGTTCCAGTTTATTATGCAGGTTCAAGTGATGAAGGCGGCGGTCACGCTTTCGTATGCGATGGTTATGATGAAAATGGTTTGTTCCACTTTAACTTCGGTTGGGGCGGTTCCAGTGATGGTTATTTCACTGCTGCTGCTATGGAATATCACAACGATGCTCAGGCTATATTCAACTTCGTCCCAACAGAAGTTTATAATAGTACAGCACAGGCTCCAACATCATTGAACGTTACACCGGCAGCTAACAACGAATTGTCAGCAACATTAACATGGACAAATCCATCAAAAACTTTGAATAATGCGACATTATCATCCATCGATAAGATCGTTGTTGAAAGAGATGGTAAACTTGTTGCAGAGTTGACAGGTGCAACTCCAGGTCAATCTATGACTTTTGTTGATGAAAACGTCCCTGCTTTCAGCTACTATACATATTCAGTATATGCTGTTGTGAATGGTGCTCACGGAGCTTTGACGAGAGCCGAAAATATTTCATTTGGCCCAAGATGCGGATGGACAATGATGCTCCAATCAAGTGCGTTCCAAGGCATGAGAGGTGCATCTGTTTCCTTATATGATGCAGCAGGCGTTGAATTTATGAATGAGACAACAACAAACTCGTCATTGAAAACCATTGACATCGAAATGCCATTAGGTGACGTTCAATTTGCATGGAATCCGCTTTCACCAAATCAACAATCTTATACAGTTACAATCATAGTAAAAGATCCTAACAATGAAACTGTATTCAATTATAACGGCACAACAGACGAAATGTCAACTGGCGTGTTCTTTACAACAACAAATACTTGCGGAGGTGAGGTTAATTGTGCAGCTCCTACAAACTTGAACGCTACAACAGAAGAGGACGCTATCGTCTTGACATGGGAAAGTTCAGAAACTCCTCATTATGGATACAATATCTTCCGTGATGGTTTGCTCATAGCAATGTCAGAGGAAACAACGTTTACTGATGACGACGTTCCTTTCGGCGGTCATTGCTATACAGTAACAGCATTGTGCGAAAATGGTAATACAACTCACAGCAATGAGGTTTGTGCAGTTTTGACAGAAGGTTGTGAACCAGCATCCGGATTGTGGTATGAATATACTTCAGCTAATAAGATTAAGGTATACTGGAGTGCTCCGGTAAATGATGAAGGTCTCAGCGGATACTATGTCTATAGAAAGACATCTGAAGACCCAGAATGGAAGAGAGTTAAAGTACTTGGTGCTAATAAGAATGATTATACTGATAATGGTGCTAATGATGATAATGTCAGATATTCATATAAAGTTGTTGCTTACTATCAGGATATTGACTGTATGTCAGCTCCAGCTAAGACAAAATATGGTAATGAATTTTCAATAACAGTTTCTACACCAACAGGAATCGATAATACACAAGAACAAGCAGTAACAGTTTATCCAAATCCTGTTGACGATAACCTTACAATCGAAGCTAAAGATATTAAGAATGTAAGCGTATATAATTTGACAGGTCAGAAAGTTTATGAATCAGAAGTTAATGCTGATGAAGTAAATCTCAATATGAGCGACTTCCAATCAGGTATGTATATGATTCAAATCGAGACTTCAGAATATACAGCTACAAAACGTATCTCTGTAGCACACTGATTGCAGTTGACAATTAACAATTGACAATTTACAATTAACAGTTAGGGTGTGAGCAATCACACCCTAATTATTTTGTGTAGATGTATTGATATATAAAGGGGACTTCTATAAATTCCCCGTTTAAATAAACATTAACTATGAAAATTAAAACTTTTGCGTGCTTTATGTTTTTTCTTGGAATCTTTTTGTCTTTCTTTCAATCACATAGCTCGCTATGCTCTTTCGAGAAAAACAAAAATCTTCTCAAAGAAAAATTCATAAATCACCTGCAAAGCAATTTATAGAAGTCCCCTAAAATAAAAAAATCCGACTCGTCGGATTTTTTTATTGTCAATTGTAAACTGTCAATTGTAAATTATTTTTTCTCCCACGTCTCAAATCTATATGAATAGTCAACTTGAGGGTCGTCGTCGATGACTTCTACGTCGGTAAGTTCCCATTCGTCAAAATTGACAATCGGGAAATAAGTGTCGGCTTCGAAGTCTTTCTCAACTCTTGTAAGATGTAATGTCGTTGCCATCTCTAAGAATTGTTCGTAAATCATTCCTCCACCCATGATGAATACTTCTGCCTCGTTCTCTACTAGCTGTAAAGCTTTCTGGATTGATGTGGCGAGTTCGAAACCTTCAGGAGCCGCGTCAAGTCTGTCGGAGATGATGACGTTACGTCTGTTAGGCAATGCTTTCTGTCCTGGCAGTGAGACGTATGTATTATGTCCCATGATGACACATTTGCCTGTCGTTACTTTCTTAAAATGTTTTAAGTCGTTAGAGATATGCCATAACAACTGACCGTTTTTACCGATGGCTCTGTTTTTTGCCATTGCCACTACTATCGAAATTTTTGGCTTCATATATTAATATTTTTTAATTATTCTTAAATTGATACTTCAGCTTTTATTGCCTCATGCGGATTATAATTCTCTAATTTGAAATCTTCGTATTTGAAATCGAATATGCTTTTTACATCAGGATTTATCTTCATTGTCGGAAGTTGGCGCGGCTCACGGCTTAGTTGCAGTTTCACCTGTTCTATGTGATTGTTGTATATGTGCACGTCGCCGAAAGTGTGGACGAAATCACCTAAACCTAAATTGCATACTTGTGCAATCATCATTGTCAACAAAGAATATGACGCTATGTTAAAAGGTACGCCAAGGAAAACATCGGCACTTCTCTGATATAGTTGACATGACAATTTGTTGTCAGCTACATAGAACTGGAAGAAGGCGTGACATGGCGGGAGGGCGGCTTTACCGTCAGCGACGTTTTTGGCGAAATCTTTCGACTTCTCGTCAGGTAAGACGCTGGGATTCCATGCAGTTACAATATGTCTTCTGCTGTTAGGATTATTCTTTATCGATTCGATGAGGTCCGCGATTTGGTCGATGCCTTCGTTGTTCCAGTTACGCCACTGCGCTCCATATATAGGACCGAGGTCGCCATTGCTGTCAGCCCATTCGTCCCATATCGTCACCTTGTTGTCGTGTAGATATTTTATGTTGGTGTCGCCGTTTATCAGCCAAAGTAATTCATGTATTATTGAGCGAAGATGTACTTTTTTGGTTGTAAGTAATGGGAAACCTTTTTCAAGATCAAATCTCATCTGATAACCAAATACGCTGATAGTCCCGGTTCCTGTTCTGTCGCCTTTCTGGAAACCATCGTCAAGAATATGTTGTAATAAATCCAAATATTGTCTCATTATAATAACATCTTTTTCTTGTTAATAATATCTCTCAAGACTGAAGCCTTGGCGTAATCTTCTTCTTCAATGGCTTCTCTCAAAAACACCTCTAAGTCGGATATGTCGTAATCTTCTAAAGTCATTGCATCTGTGGAAGTTTCTGTTTCGTCTTCAGAATCAGTGTCAACGTCTATTTCAATACCTGCTTCTTCCATAACTTGCGGATAAGTGTAAATAGGGCATCCGAAACGAAGAGCTAATGCTATGGCATCAGATGTACGTGAGTCGATGACAGACATCTCGCCGTCTTTTTCACAATGAAGCTTTGAGTAGAACAAGCCTTCTTTGAATGTATTTATTATTACTTCCGTTATCTTAATGTCGAAGTTCTCGGCAAAACTCTTGAACAGGTCGTGGGTGAGGGGACGTCTGTTTTCGTGACCTTCCATAGCGATGGCTATAGATTGAGCCTCTGCTTCCCCGATTATTATGGGAAGACGTAGTTTTGAGTTCTTCTCTCCCATAATCAACGCGTAAGCTCCACTCATAGAGTTGCTAAACGTCAGTCCGATTACTTCCAATAAAATCTTATTCATTTTACAAAAATACACACAAACTTTCAATTAAACAAAACAAAATTTTATTTTTTAATAATTTTTTGAAAATCATTGTCAAACGTATTGAAATATTGTGCATTTTTGTAGCTGAAATTTGAAAAAATAAAATAAATATTATTGTATTATTAACTAAAAACATTTCTCTATGGATTATGTGATTTATTTAGTCTTAGCAGCCTCAATCTTGGCGCTGGGTTTTGCTTTTTATTTCTATAAAAGCATGTTGAAAGAAGATGAAGGTACCGACCTGATGAAGAAGATAGCTCTTCATGTGCGTAACGGTGCTATGGCTTATCTGAAACAACAATACAAAGTTGTTATTATAGTATTTATAATTTTGGCGGCTATCTTTGGTGTGATGGCGATATTCAATCTCCAGAACGAATGGGTTTGGTTCGCATTCCTGACTGGTGGATTCTTCTCCGGATTAGCAGGATTCTTCGGAATGAAAACCGCTACTTACGCTTCGGCACGTACTGCTAACGCTGCGAAGAAATCTCTTAACAACGGACTTAAAGTAGCTTTCCGTTCAGGTGCTGTCATGGGCCTTACCGTTGTAGGTCTCGCATTGTTAGACATCAGCCTTTGGTTTATCATCCTGACTAAGTTCACCGATTATAACTTAGTCGTCATTACCACAACGATGTTGACATTCGGTATGGGTGCATCAACACAGGCTTTGTTCGCACGTGTTGGCGGTGGTATCTACACTAAAGCCGCTGACGTTGGCGCAGACTTGGTCGGTAAGACAGAATATAATATTCCTGAAGATGACCCTCGTAATCCTGCCACTATCGCTGATAACGTCGGTGATAACGTCGGTGACGTCGCCGGTATGGGTGCCGACCTCTACGAGTCTTACGCTGGTTCTATCCTCGCGACAGCAGCTCTCGGTGCAGCAGCTTTCGCAAAATCGGCAATCGACGGAATGCAACTTAAAGCTATATTCGCACCAATGCTTATCGCAGCTGTCGGAGTACTCCTTTCTGTTATAGGTATCTTCATGGTAAGAACAAAAGAAGATACAAGTATGAAACAGCTTCTCGGAGCCTTGAGTAGAGGTACAAACACAAGTTCTATCTTGATCGCTATCGCTACGTTCTTTATCCTTTGGGGCCTCGGCATCGAAAACTGGCTTGGCATCTCATTCTCTGTCGTGGTTGGTCTTCTCGCTGGTGTTATCATCGGTAAATTCACTGAGTATTACACATCACAATCATATCGTCCAACACAGAAAGTGGCAGAAAGCTCGAACACAGGTCCGGCAACTGTCATCATCTCTGGTCTCGGTCTCGGTATGATCTCAACAGCAGTTCCTGTTATAACAATAGGTGTGGCTATCATCTTGGCTTACTTATGCGCAATAGGTTTCGATGTAGATAATTTCTTGTCGGCAGAAAATCTCTCAATGGGTCTTTATGGAATTGGTATCGCTGCGGTAGGTATGCTTTCAACATTAGGTATCACATTGGCAACCGATGCTTACGGACCAATCGCTGATAATGCTGGTGGTAATGCTGAGATGAGTGGTCTCGGCGCTGAAGTTCGTAAACGTACCGACGCTCTCGATGCTCTTGGTAACACAACGGCAGCAACAGGTAAAGGTTTTGCTATCGGTTCTGCTGCTCTTACAGCTCTCGCTCTTCTTGCTTCTTACGTCGAAGAAATTAAGATAGCTCTTGTTCGTCTCGCCGAAAATGCAAGCGACGGATTGGCACGAGTAACTGATACAATAGCTCTTAATGTCGAACAAATCGAAGCTTCATCGTTGATCGACTTTATGGAATATTATCAGGTTAACTTGATGAATCCTAAAGTTTTGGTCGGTGTATTTATCGGAGCAATGATGTCGTTCCTCTTCTGTGGACTCACGATGAATGCTGTAGGTCGTGCCGCACAAAAGATGGTGGAAGAAGTTAGAAGACAATTCCGTGAAATTAAGGGTATCCTCGAAGGTAAGGCTGAACCAGACTATGCTCGCTGCGTTGGTATCTCAACAAAGGGTGCTCAGCAGGAAATGTTGTTCCCATCATTATTAGCAATTATAGTTCCAATAGCTGTAGGTGTTATCTTCGGTGTTGCTGGCGTATTGGGATTGTTAATCGGAGGTCTTTCAACAGGTTTCGTACTCGCTGTCTTTATGGCGAACTCTGGAGGCGCATGGGATAACGCTAAGAAATATATTGAAGAAGGTAACTTCGGTGGCAAAGGCTCTGATCAACATAAGGCAACAGTCGTCGGTGATACCGTCGGCGATCCTTTTAAAGATACATCAGGACCATCACTCAATATCTTGATCAAATTGATGAGCATGGTTTCGATCGTGATGGCTGGATTGACAGTAAGTTTCACATTGATATAAGACTTCCACATTTCTCAGATTCAAAAAAGGTGCAGCAATGCACCTTTTTTTATGATTTATACGAACATATATGAATTGTCACTCCAATTAATATAATCACCAATATAATCTGAAGCCAAAGCATTCCGGCAGCGACGAAAAAGATACAGTAAATCAGACTTATCCAAAGTAGCGATATTATGTAAATCTTAGTTTTAAGCGGAATGACCTTGTTCTCTCTAAAATTTCTTATGTACGCTCCTAAGTGTTTACTGTTGATGAGTTTCAGATATAATTTCTCGGAACTTCTGAAGTAACACCATGCGGAAAGAAGCAGCAATGGCGTCGTCGGCAACAAAGGAATGAAAATCCCGATTACGCCTAATACGAGCGATAATGAACCTAACGTTATAAGTAATATCTTCATTCTATGTGTCTTGGAATAATTTTCAACTTTCAATTCGATTGAGACGTACCAATTACATCGTGTTTATTCTCAATTTTCAATTCGATTGAGACGCACCAATTACATATTGTTTAATTTTTATTGGTGTAATATGTCACGTATTCTATGTTAAAATCCAAATTAATTTACAATTATTTTAAAAAATATTTTATCTATGCAGTAATAAATTTTTGATCAAGTCTATCTTTATATATCATATACATTTTAGGG
>SUWS01000076.1 GCA_015061365.1 Lentimicrobiaceae bacterium
CCTAAAATGTATATGATATATAAAGATAGACTTGATCAAAAATTTATTACTGCATAGATAAAATATTTTTTAAAATAATTGTAAATTAATTTGGATTTTAACATAGAATACGTGACACATTACACCTGCAAAAATAAACACGGTGTAATTGGTGCGTCTCCTGACATATTACTCTGGAACTTTAGAATTTTCTTCCAAGGTTCCAGAGTTCTAGAATTCTAAAGTTCGTTATCTATCGCTTCTGCTGTATATGACTCTTTGCATTTTATCAATTCTTCGGGTGTTCCCGCAAAGACGAGCTCGCCACCTTTGTCGCCGCCTTCAGGACCTAAGTCGATGATCCAGTCAGCGACCTTGATAACATCGGGATCATGTTCGATGACGATAAGAGAATGTCCGTTATTGATAAGTGCGTCGAATGCTTTTAACAATTTGTTTATGTCGTGGAAGTGAAGTCCCGTCGTAGGTTCGTCAAAGATGAATAATGTGGGTTTCTCATTATTTCCGTTCATCAGGAATGAGGCGAGTTTGATGCGCTGCGCCTCCCCGCCACTCAATGTCGACGATGGCTGCCCCGCTTGTAGATAACCAAGCCCGACATCTTGAAGAGGCTTCATCTTAGTTATGATACGTTCTATGATAGTCTTGAACTCACCTTCCTTGTTCGCACTCAGGAAATCTATCACCTCATCAATGCTCATATTTAAGATGTCGCTGATGTTCTTGCCCTTGAATTTGATCTCTAAAGCTTCTTCTTTATAACGCATGCCGTTACAGACGTCGCATTTCAGATAAATGTCAGCCATGAACTGCATCTCCACTTTCAGTGTCCCGTTGCCCTGACAATTGTCACATCGGCCGCCAGCGACATTAAAAGAAAAATATCCCGGCTTTAAATTGCGGTTCTTGGCGAGTTTCTGCTCGGCGAAAAGCAAACGTATATCATCAAAAGCTTTAACGTAAGTCACGGGATTAGAACGTGATGACTTCTCAATAGGATTTTGGTTGATATATTCCACATTCTGTATAGCCATCAGACTGCCTTGTATTTTCCCGAACGAACCGACCTTGTCTGATGTTCCTTCAAAATGTTTCTTCAACGACTTATAGATAATGTCGTTTACTAATGTGGACTTGCCTGAGCCACTGACACCTGTCACTACTGTCAGGACATTTAATGGAATCTTGACATTAATATTTTTTAAGTTATGTTCCGAACACCCGATAAATTCGATGGCATTATTCCACTTGCGTCGTCTCTCCGGGACAGGAATCATTTTCTCCTTAGAAAGATATTTGGCGGTGAGGCTCTTGCCTTCTTTCATCATCTTCTCAATGTCGCCCTCAAAGACTAATTCTCCGCCATTGACTCCTGCGTATGGACCTATATCGACGATGTGGTCGGCACTGCGTATTATTTCTTCGTCGTGTTCGACAACAATGACGGTGTTGCCGATGTCACGTAATCTCCTCAAGACTTTTATGAGACGTTGCGTGTTGCGTGAATGGAGTCCGATGCTCGGCTCGTCTAAGATATATGTGGAACCTACTAAGGTGCTTCCTAACGAGGTAGCGAGGTTTATTCTCTGTGATTCTCCGCCAGATAACGTGTTGGCTGCTCGATTCAATGTCAGATATTCCAATCCAACTTCCACTAAGAAATTGATTCTGTTCTTAATTTCCGTTAAGAGTCGTTCTGCAATATCGTGCTCCGTTTTTGTTAATGTTATTTTGTCGAAGAAAGTCTTTAGTTCTGACAATGGCATCTCGCATAATTCAGTGATACTCCTTCCGTCAATCTTGACATAACTTGCCTCTTTTCTCAGACGCAGTCCGTTACATTCTGGGCATATAGTTTTTCCTCGATAACGAGAAAGCATCACACGATATTGAATTTTATATGATTGTGATTCGACTTCATGAAAGAAATCTTCGATGCCTCCGAAATATCTGTTTCCTTTCCACAAAAGATCTTTCTGTTCTTTAGTAAGCTCGTAATATGGTTTGTGAATCGGGAAATCGAAATGGCGTGCGTTTCTAATCAGCTGGTCGCGCCAGGCACTCATCTTGTCGCCACGCCAGCAAGCTACTGCACTATCGTAAACAGACAGCGATTTATCTGGAATCACCAAGTCGGGATCTATGCCGATGATACTGCCGAATCCCTCACATTTAGGACAGGCTCCGTATGGATTGTTGAAAGAAAACAGATGGGTTGTAGGTAATTCAAAAATGATTCCGTCGGATTCGAATCGTGACGAGAAATGATGTTCTTGTGTATGAGCGTGTCCTTCCTCATCCTTGCGATCAACTAATATGATACAGCTGTCGTTACCCTCATAAAAGGCGGTCTGTACAGAATCGGAAATCTGAGAGACTAATTCTGAAGACTTTTCATTAATCTTCATCCTGTCGATCAGAATCCTTACATTATTAATATTGTCGTAATTTTTTCCTTTTATGAAATCTTCAATTCTAACTATCTTATTTTCTATGTATAGACGGTTGAAGCCTTGTTGCATAAGAATGTTAAGATGTTCTTCTATCATCCTGCCGTCAGGTAATATTATAGGTGATAATATATAGACAGCCGAGCCTTTCTGTGCGAGGATAAAATCGATTACGTCATTGATTTGATGACGTTTGACTTCAACGCCGGAGATAGGGGAGAAGGTACGACCAATTCTCGCATAAAGAAGTTTAAGGTATTCATATATCTCCGTGCTCGTCCCAACTGTTGAACGAGGATTGCTCGAATTGACTTTCTGTTCAATGGCTATAGCGGGAGAGAGCCCGGTTATCAAGTCTACATCAGGTTTCGTCATACGTCCCAGAAACTGTCTTGCGTATGCGCTAAGACTCTCAACGTAACGACGCTGACCTTCGGCATAGATCGTGTCGAACGCCAATGATGATTTACCTGAGCCAGACAAGCCTGTTATGACGACGAGCTTGTTTTTAGGAATATCTAAACTTATGTTCTTTAAGTTGTTAACCCTTGCACCTTGTATATTTATAGATTCTAACTTCTTCATTAAATGAATAGATTTATAAGTCTGAAAAAAAGTTTACGAATTTACAAAAAAGTTCTTTTTCGTAATGAAAATATTATTATATTTGCACAACTTTCATCGAAAGAATTTTTAATTTATTGTATAACCTCAAAAAATAGGAGACGCTCTATCGAATATACTTTACTCTTTAACAATTAGAAAAGAGAAAATATGTTAGAAATATTAAATGACAGACAATTGGTCGATAGTTACAAGAATGGTAACGTCGATAGTTTTAATTTGTTGTTGGAGCGTCATCAAAATAAAGTTTTTTCATACATCTTAATGCTTGTCAAAGACAGACAGCTCGCTGATGATATCTTTCAAGATACATTCTTGAAGATCATACGTACTATAAAAGCAGGTGCGTATAAGGAAGAAGGCAAGTTCATACAATTCGCGATGCGTATAGCTCACAACCTCATCATCGATCATTTCCGTAAGTCGAACAGACTGCCGATGGCGGATTCCGTGAATAAAGATTATGACATTATGGATAATGTGAGACTCAGCGATCCTTCAGTGGAAGATAGTATGGTAAACGAACAGGTTTATGCTGATCTGCGTAAAATGATAGATAATCTTCCTGATGAACAAAAGGAAGTTGTCAATATGAGAATGTATGCCGATATGTCGTTTAAAGAAATCGCTGAAGCAACTAATGTAAGTATAAACACTGCGTTGGGTAGGATGCGTTACGCTCTTATCAACTTGAGAAAGATGGCTGAAGAACATAATTTGACACTTACGCTAAATAATTTTTGACGACTACATAATAAAGCGAGATTCACCTGCGTTTAATAGGCGTATTTGAAAACAAAAAATAATGCCTATGGATATTGAATCTACACTTTTTTATTCGACAGAAAGTTCTTTAGAGAACAAAATCAGGAAAAGTCTTAATGACACGTACGGAAATGAGAGACCGAGCGGTAAAGTGTTGAATGCTATAATGGGATTCGCCGCATCGTACGAATGTGTCGGTACTAAGATAGGTAAATTAGATCTGATTTTTAATTAAAGGTAGAAACTGGGAATTTGGGAAAACTCGAATTCTCAGTTTTATATTTTGATAGTACTTCTGTAAATTTCCGGTCTTGTTAATCATCAGCAATGACAATAAATAAATTATTTTTAAAATCATGAGTCGTGGTTTTGTAAAAGAAGGCGATCAGGAAGAGATTCCGATGGTGTTGCCGAGAGCATTTTTGCCAAAAGGAACCCCTAATTACGTCACGCCGGAAGGTTTGAAACTTCTTCAGGAGGAGATGGAGGTTCTTAAGAAACAATGGTCTGACGCAGGAATTAATTATGTGACCAAGAATTACATTGATGCGAAGATGCGTCTTCTGTCAGAGCGCGTCAATAATGCGGTACTTGTAGATCCTGCGAAAGCTAATCCTGATGTCGTAAGCTTCGGAATGTATGTGAGATACAACGACAAAGTGATTCGTATAGTAGGCGTAGATGAAGCAGACGCATCCAAGGGACTTGTCTCTTTCATATCTCCGATTGCCAAAGCTTTAATAGGCAGAAGAAAAGGCGATAAGTTTGAGATTAAAGTTCCGAGAGGAATAGAGCTTGTTGAGATACAGGAAGTAGCATCTTTTATTTGCGATGAGCTACGATCTATGAGCCATGAGCAGAATAATGAAAATAATGAACGGAAAGCAATAAAAAAAGAAGTTGTTAAAACAAATATTCAAACTTCAGAAACTCCTCATAAAGAAGTAGGATCTAAACTCTCAGATTCACAATCTCTCAATTTTTCAGATCCAGAAAAAACTAAAAGCTCAGAGTCCATGGTTCAAAGCTCTAAGTTTATTTCAGAAATCAACCCCACTGAATTTCTTCCACTTGTAAATGAGCAAGGTAACATTGTGGGACGTGCGCTTTATTGTGAGATTCATAACGGCAATAAGGTCTTGCATCCCGCGATACATCTTTTAATTTATAACAACAAGAAAGAAATCGTGGCGAAATATTGGTGGCACGTCGCTTTTGGAGAAACAGCTGAGAAGACCTTGAAACGCAAGTTGAAAGAGATGGAATCTCACGTAGAGACATACGGACGTATGTCTCAAACCATAAAACCAAAATTCAAGAAGCAATACATTCGCGAAGACAAGAATGAGAAGGAACTTGTTTCAGTTTTCACAGCGATAACAAGTGAAGAAGAAGTTCTGCCATCACCAGAGGGAAAAGATTACGATAAGATTTTCGAGAAAAGTGTCTTGTGTCATTAGTCTTTAGCCAATTTTTCAGATTTTTAATTTTTCAGATTCTCAGATTTAAAAATAATCGTATCTTTGCACCCGCACGTCTTGTATGACCGACGTCCTCTTTTGTTAAGAGTTAAGGTCAAACAAGACGTTTTTTTATTGAATGTTGAAAGATGAAATTAATAAGACTATGGTAAAAGTCTGTTGACTGTTGACTTTAAGAATATGATTGCAAAAAGGTATTATACAGAAAATCTCCGCATTGCGTTTCCGGTGATATTGTCGTTTGCCGGACAACAGTTCGTACAAGTGATGGACACTATCATGGTAGGAAGATTAGGTGCCGTCGAATTATCAGCGGTTTCGCTCTCGAGTGCCATCATAACAAATATCACTATGATTGGTCTCGGCATCGCAATGGCTCTCACTCCCTTGACAGGATACCATTTCGCGAGAAATGAGAAGTCGCAATGTAATGTGCTCTTTAGAAATTCATTGTTACTTAATATAATGATGAGTGTCGTATTATGCGGTCTGTTGTTAGCCATCAACCCGATGTTACGGTTATTCGGTCAGCCGCAGTCTGTCCTCGATGCTTTAGACGGCTACTATTACAGTGTGACGCTATCCTTGATACCTTATCTTATCTTCTTGACATTCAAGCAATATTTGGAAGGACTTGGCAACACTTTCTATTCGATGCTGATAACATTAGGCTGTAATGTCTTGAACGTATTTCTCAACTTCGGCCTCATTTACGGATATATGGGCTTCCCTGAACTCGGTGTCACCGGCGCAGGTGTCGCAACACTCATTTCTCGAATCATGATGCCTATAACTTTCATAATCATAATTTTTATTAAGAAAGAATTTAAACCGTACTTTAGAAGACAACGGACAACGGATAGCGGACAACGGTCATTATCTGAATTTTCAGGTTCTCAGATTCTCAGATTCTCAGATTTATTAAAGGTCGGTTTTCCGATCGCTGCACAGATGACGTTGGAGCTTTTCTCTCTTACTTTCATGACGATAATGATGGGATGGTTAGGGGAGAAGACGCTTGCCGCCAATCAGATAGCTCAGACAATGATAGGATTTTCTTTTATGATTGCCAATGGTGTAGCGTCGGCTTCTACAATCCTCGTCTCTCACGATTATGGTAGAAGAGACTTAAATTCCATTAAGAATCATGCTTATTCCGCCATACATCTCGGCATCGCGATAATGATATGTTTCGCTTTATTATATGCTTTCGGTGGGGAGTTTTTGTCACGCATCTTCAGCACTGATGAAGAAGTTATCGCCATAGCGACGAAGCTGTTTATGGTCGTTGCGCTTTTTGAGATCTTCGACGGGACGCAAGTTACTGCACTCGGAGCCTTGCGCGGACTCACCGACGTAAAACGTCCTATGTATTATGCCTTAATATGTTACATCTTAGTTGAGATACCGGTAGGTTATATACTCGGTTTCCCTATCGGTCTCGGAGCCATCGGCATTGTCGGAGGTTTCATGGCGGGACTTATCTTAGCAGCGACATTATTCTTGCTTAGATTCAGGAAGTTAGTGATAATAGAAAGGTTAGGATGTGAACATTAGACCTTAGTCGTTATAACATTCCATATCTTCCGCTGCTGTCAAGTAGTTCTCTTCTTCAGGAATTTCGTAAGTCTTGATTTTTCTGTCGTTGTTATAGATATGATACAGCGTGTTCGCCA
This sequence comes from Lentimicrobiaceae bacterium, assembly GCA_015061365.1. Taxonomy (GTDB): domain Bacteria; phylum Bacteroidota; class Bacteroidia; order Bacteroidales; family F082; genus Limimorpha. The sequence continues at coordinate 6,997 of SUWS01000076.1, forward strand.
ACGATTCCAAGGTCTTCTGTATAGACTTAGGTTTCAGCTGACATTCCCATACCACGATAATGTGCCAGCCCATGGAAAATAGTTTCTTCTGATCTTCGACGTCTCTGTCCTTATTACGCTTGATTTTATTTCTCCAGAACTCGACATTACTTTTAGGAAGAGCGTAATATTTGCAATCGTGACCGTGCCAGAAACATCCGTTCACAAAAATCACCGTTTTGTATTTCCTCAGGACTATATCGGGATGACCAGGAAGCCTGTGATGATGTAATCGATAGCGAAATCCACGGCTGAACAGGAACTTCCTCACAACAATCTCCGGCTTGGTGTTCTTTCCTTTTATCGCCGCCATGCAACGATGTCTCTGTTCAGGTGTTAGTTTGTCCATATTTGTTTTTAATATAGGGTGATAAATCAAAGAGTTAGTAGCAAGTCAATCAGCATGACGGCGGTTTCTGCTTCTTCTTTGGGGGCGTCTTTAGGCTTCCACGCAACAACAAAACGTACTGATGCAGATTTGACATCATATCCTTTTTCCTTCCATTCGCTAATTGTAGCTTGCATGTTTTTTGATAGTTTAGCTACAGGATTATTAGTGGCAGTATTATAGAAAGTTGTATTGTCATATTTAAGGTAATTCCCGCTTCTTAATGATAGAACTTCTTTCTTCTTATCTTTGAAAAATCCCAAGAAAACATCCTTATGTGTTAGCTGTAAAACCACTTGTTCGGGCATCGGGTAATCTTCATTGTCAACAAAAAACTTATCAGCTTTTATATTACTGAATAATTTACTGTTTGTATGTATGAAGAGACGATTTTTAGCTCGTGTCATACCTACGTAATAACGTCGTAACAAACTGTTATCTTTGATATAATCGTCAGACAACAACATATATACGTCATCAAATTCTCGTCCTTTTGCTTTGTGAATCGTTGACACTACAACATCTGCATCCGAGATGTCGCAGAAATCTTCTACCGACGATTCGAAGACGAACTCGCAGAAATCACTGTAATATTTAACTTTATTAATCTGTTCAAATAGCTCTATGCAACGTTTGATGTAAGTTATGCTATGACTATCATCGTATGCGGAGAATGTCGCGAGTTTTGCTTCTTCCCATATTTGTTGTGGTATGATAGGAGTGTTATGTCCTTTGCTGAGATGTTTCAGGAAGTATCTCATTTCGGCAAGATTCCAGAAAGAGAATCCATCCATTGACTGTATCAGTTTTCCGTTTATTCCGTTTTTTCTCAGTAACGCAACCATTATTGCTGCTTCCTCATTTGTTTGGGTAAGGATGCAAGAAGTCCCGCCGACTTTGTTTTGCATTATGTTTTTAACTATAGGAGAATATAAGAACTTCGATTCGTGAAGTATGATTTCCACCTTGCCGTTGTAATTTCTTACAGGGATGATAGGTGTGTGTTTCATTCTACCGCTAATCATATTGACAAATGAATTCGCGTAATTGACAACACTATCAGAGCTGCGAAAGTTTTCTGTCATTTCGATAAACCTGCTCCCGTCTTCTTTCATTAACTGAAGCATATATTTAGAATCAGAACCGCGAAATTCAAAGATATTCTGATCGTCGTCACCCACAGCAATCACGCGCATCTCTTCATTGTTTGCCATCAATGCTTTAACAAGATCGTACTCATCAGAACTCATATCTTGTGCTTCATCAATAACAAGTACAGTCTTGCCTATCTTATTAGGTTCGACATTACCTTGAACTATCATTTCGGCAGCCTTGGAAACGACATCTTTAACGTCATCAATATTTCCTATACGTCCCAACAAGTCGAAACAGTAGGAATGGAAAGTTTTAATCTCGACGAAATGAGCCGCGTTACCTATCAACTCCATCAGTCGCTGCTTGAACTCAGTCGCTGCAGCTCTCGAAAATGTCAGCATAAGAAGCTGTTCGTGTTTCACATCTTCAAGCATTAATAATGATGCCAATTTATGAACCAACACGCGAGTCTTTCCACTACCAGGTCCGGCGGCGACAACAATGCAGCGAGATTCTTTGTCTGAGATAATCTCCAATTGTCGCTTCGATAATTGACCGAACAGCTGGTTGTATTTTCCTGGCGTGAGGTTTCTTTCAATCTCCTTGTTACGCTCGCCTTTGAAATATTTTGCAATGAACTTCTTATAATCCATCTGAAAATAATCCTGGACATACTGTAAGGCGGCTTTATAATCTTTCACCATGAGATTGGCGTATTCTCCGACAATATGTACTTGCTGTATCTTTTGCTTATAAAATTCGTTGAGCATCCTGTAATCGTCGAGTTTGTATTTTATTTTGTTATCTTTAATACGACGAATATTCATGGCGTTGTAAATCACAAGAAAACCACCTTCGAGTTTTAGTGCTCCTATTTTTGATAAATAAAGAAGTGATTCCTCAACATCCTCCAATTGAAGATTATTGGTATCGACAAAAAGCAGTTGTGAGTTTTTCTTAATATCATTTAACAATTCTATTACAGAGAAACGTATTGCGTTGTTTTCGGAGTCTTGTTGAGGATTGTGACTGACTTGCCGATAGAGCCATTCTATTATAAAACGGCATATTTCCAAGCGTTTTTCAAAACGACTGATGAGATTGTCCACATCATCTTGACGGATGATTTCTAAGTTGTGAGCTGCATCTTCGTTTTTTTTGATATATCCTTTAATGCTAAGGAAATACATTAATGTACGGATGTCTT
>SUWS01000012.1 GCA_015061365.1 Lentimicrobiaceae bacterium
TTACAAACATATCACAAAAATAGTAAAAAAAACAACCGCGTCACCCAAAATAGGTGACGCATGAACGTTAAACTATTGTTTATCTGAAACTTGTATTTTTACTAAAAATAGAGTGACGAAGTCAGGAAAAAATCCATAGATAAAAAATAAAAGACGAAAGATTTTTACACCTTTCGCCTTCTAACTTTAAACTTTGAACTTTAAACTTTCGTCAAAATCTATATTTGAATCCTAAGAACGCCTGAAATCCGTAGCTTGGATAGCCGTAATACATTTGGTATTTGTTATGAATAAGATTCTTGATTTCTGCATAAAACGACAAGTCGTCGTTAAAGTTATAGTCGCAACCTAATTGTATGTCGCAGACGGGTTTTAATTTCATTGACTTAGATTCTGACTTGTACGCATATCGTTTTCCTTCAAAATATGTTGTAATATTGAAATTCCATTTTTCATCAAGATTATAAAATCCTCTCAAATTAAACTTTACTTTTGGCTCGTACCATGGTTCAACCTGTCCAACTCTCTCGAAATGGTTGTATGCGAAATCCGCAGCTACCTTAATGTCGTCATTGATCTTCATCTGTATGTCCGCCAAGAAATTGAAAATGGTACAATTATCTAAAACAATGTCAAATGTGCCTAACTCGTTATACGTATCTTTAAAGAATATATAATTGTTAACATTTCTGTATCTAATTCCGAGACGTGTACTGACTTTGTTCAAGACCTTGAAATTCAAGCCTCCTTGAAAGTCTATCTTAGTCTTCTCGTAATCAAATTCACCCATATTTGTTAAGTCTGAGATGATGAAAGGGTTTTCCGACAATATCTCTTTCAAGGTGTTAATCTTTGTCTTACCGCCTAATCCTGCATAGAACTCTATATTTCTACTGAAGAGGTAAAGGCTTCCTTTGATGTCAGGGTATATGCCTCCCATGCTTGTGGAGTTAGTCTTGGCGTCGACGCGGAAACCGAGGTGAAGGTTGTAGTATTCGCCGTCGAAGTCGAGACGCGGATTGGCAGAGATGATGAATAATGTCTGCGAGATATTGTTAAGTTCAGCCTTGATATCGACAGACAGTGTCTGTATCCCGTCGCTGTTTCTGAACCATGAGTTGGAATGTTCTATATAGGCATTAAACTTTATAAGGTTTTCCATCACGCCGCCTTGTATTCCGGTGTAGTTATAATCTAAAAGGAACTCGTCGTAGAGTGACCTGTAACTTGTCTGGTTGTTATTGGACAGTAATTTGACACCTAACGAGTTGATGAATCTTTTGGTATCGGGAACATCATCGGTGTTGATGTCAGGGCTATATTTTAGATTGTACATGTCGTTGTGGTAGTCGATAAATGTACGCAACTGGAAACCAGAGAATTTGTTGTTCATCGACAGATTGAAGGCGTTGTTCATGTACTTCGAGTTGTCGTAGTCTTTCATATTGGTCCAAGTGGAGTTGTGGGTGAGTCCAATGCCGAGGCTCATATTTCTCGTCAAGTCGGAATAATGTCGGAAAAGAACGTCAGGCGACAATCGTGTACCGAGACCTATTTTAACGAAATTATTTGTTATGTCGTGCGACATGACATCATTGTAAGACATCGGGCTTACCGGCTCAAGGTCGAGTTTGTAATTGTAGAAGAAGTCCTGGGTGTTGACTTTATAATCCGGAATATTGAATTCATGTTTCGGCAGTTGAGGATTCATCAAAACACGTTCCGACTTCTTGATATGAGGCGTGAATGAACCTTCAACAGTCACTTCTTCATTATGACTTTGTGCGTTTACAGATGCGGTCGCAAATAATAAAAATAATGTTACGACTATATTTCTAATCTTCATGTCAGTTTCTCCTTATTCGTTTGTTGTAGCGTTGATGACGTTTAATTTTTCTTGCGCTTCATTTACGATGCCGCCATGATTCATTTCGTTATGAGGATAATTCTCTATGACGCTTTTCAACGTTTCTTTTGCCTGGAAGTCGTTGTCTTTGGCGACATAAACATCACTCAAGATAATGAACGAACGTGCCGTCCAATACATATAATTATTAAAATTCTCAGACACTTCGAAAACTTTCTCTTCTGCCTCATCGTATCTCTGTAAATTATAAAGACATACCGCGGAGCTGTATCCGCTTTCCGCTCCTATCTCCGTCTTATCTAATCCCGTACAAATGTTAAAATACTTTAAGGATTCTTCATAATCACCTTTGTCAAAATACGATTTAGCGAGAATATAGTTCGCTTGAATCTTCTGATTATCGGATATTTCATTAATAGCTAGAATCTCGTTAGCTTTCTCAATGGATTTATTATATTCATTATTGAAATAGTGACTTTTCATCGAGCCTTCAATTGCTTCGAGCATAATATCTTGGTTCTCCGTTATATCTGCAAGTCGGTCATAATATTCTGCCGATGACGAATAGTTCTCAGCGTCGTAATCCATTCTCGCGATCAGAAGAAGCGAGTTATCAGTGTAATCGTTATCCGGCTGATTTATTACATATTCGATATGCTGACGGATCTCTTCGGTTTCACCCAATCCTTCCAACGACTTCATGGCGTAATAATGCACGTCGAGGAGATATGCTCCGTTTTGATATTTCTCCAAATATTGTCTTGCGCCTTTGAGCGTCTCGTTATAGTCTCTCTTTGAATAGAAATCTTGTATAGTCACAAACGACAACGAATCCTGTTTGTCGATGCTTATCACCGCAAGATTGTTCTTCTCTATATAGTCGAAATAAGATTGGATTTCGTTTTTGTCGCGATAGATATTACTGATGATATTTAGAGCCTCTCGCGATTCTTCAGTATTAGGATACTGAGCCACCACGTTTTTAAGATTCTCTAACGCCTTGTCATTCTCGTCGTTGTTATAATATGCCATACCTATTTTCATAAGCGACTTACGAGCGTATGACGATCTCGGTTTTTCCTTGACGACTCTGTCGAATGCAGCTATCGCCGAGCGACTGTCGTTTGTTGCGAGATAAGCGATACCTATTTCATAAAGAGCCTTGTCATAAAACGACGACTTCTTATATCTTTCAGTGATTATATTCAAGCAACTGATCTTTTCGTTTGTTTTACCCAAAGCTCCGTAACCCATTGCTTGTTGATAATATGCATAATCCGCATTTTTATCATCAATCTTAACGGCGTTGCTGTATGAGGTAATAGCGTCGTTATATTGACGTTGCACAAAATGGCAGTCACCCACACGCATCCACGAGTCTGCCTGACGCAAATTATCGGATGATTTGTCGTGAATGACGAATTCCTTAAACTTTGTCATGGAATTTTTAAAGTCGCCTCTGTTGAGATATAAGTATCCTAAGTTGTAATATGCCAGCGCATAAACTTCCGATCCACTCGCTTTAGGATCTTTGATGAATTGCAGATAGTTCTGTAAAGCCTTGTTCTCGTCTTTCAACATATAATAAGTGTCGGCAGTCCAGAACAAAGCCTCGACCTGAGACGATTTCTTAAAATAATTTAAGGCTTCAGAATAAGCACCTTCTTTATATTGCTGCATTCCCGCACTATATGTCAGCTCCGATTGTATCTTCTTCAATTCCGGACTTAAATCAGGATATTGTTCCATACATTCTAAAGCCGCGTTATAGTCGTTGGATTTAAGAAGTATATGAACACAAATATCTTGTAACTCTTCCGCATGAATCGAATTAGGATTATTCTTAATGTACTCATTCAACACATTGACGGTTTCATTGAAAGGGTCGATACCTGGAATGAAACTCAGAATCGCATAATTGAGAAGAGCGTTCTCGCTTATACTGTCGTTGTAATTCATCTTGTACGCCTTGAAGAATGTGTTTCTCGCGAATTTATCTTGTTTCGTATTTGTATAACACTGCGCCATATAATATGAACCATATTGTCCTAACTCGTCGTTAGAATCGGTTACTTTTGAAAAATGATCGATAGCACCTTCAAAGTCGTTCGTTTTCATCATACAGAAAGCTATCTTAAACTCTACTTCTCTTGGCAGCTTACGATTTGAATTCTCTGTCACTATGTTATAATATTCAAGACTTTTTGAATAGTCGCCTTGCTGATACCACGACTCAGCCAACATCAATGCCACATCAGCCTTGCGTTTTTTCTTAGATTTATTTAAGATCTCGTCACCATTCTGACTTACCTCCAAATAGTTATTTCTCTCAAAATTAATCTGAAGTATGTAAGTGTTCGCGACGTCTTTGTATTTCTCGTCTTTCTTGATAATGTTAAAATAATTTAAGGCTTCGTCATGATTTCCGTTTATGTACATGATGTGAGCATAATAATAACGAGCGTCGTTACGATATGGATTGTCGCTGAGTGTCAGTTCCTCGAAAATTGGTTTCGCCTTGTCGATATTGTTTGTCTGATAGTAGCAATATGCTTCTTTGAATTTACATTCGTATTTTTCTTCGTCATTCAGACTTCTTGTGTTCACAGAGTTATATATCTTCAATGCATCTCGATATTTCCTGTCGCTGAACAAAGTGTTGGCATATAGGAAGTTCGCGTGTTCTGCCATAAGACTCGTCGGGTTTTCTTTCACGAAAGCGATTATCTTATTCTCACCTTTGCCGTTACCGAGCAACAACGATGAGACTGCTTCGTAATATTTTGCCACGACGACATTTGCGTCATTCTGATTACCATTCATCGCCAAATAGTTCTCGAAACATTGCAATGCTGAAGCGTAATGACGATTCTCAAACAACATCAAGCCTTTCTCGAAAGTGGCTTGCGGTTCATATTGATTGATATTTTTCTGTGCTAAGACAGAGATTGTCGATAATAATAAAGTTGAAATGACGAGAATTTTTAATATAGATTTCATTTTTTCGTAAATAAAAACATAACAAGGTTTAAACAGATTTTAAACGACAAAGTTACGAAAAAATTACGTTAGGAAAATAAAAAACGGAACTAAAAATAGCTCCGTTTTTTTTACTAAAAGCATAAGCGGGATTCTGTTCCTTGTTTCCAAGGTGATTGTCATTTCTCTAGGTCTGACGTTGCCGACAGACTCAAGCAACCTACCCTCCCGACTCGGACGAGCAGCCCTCAAACGTCGGTGTATTTGGTCTTGCAGCCCATAAGGTTTACCCCGAACCTATGTCACCATAGATTCGCGTGAGCTCTTACCTCACATTTTCACCCTTACTCCGAAGAGCGGTAGTTTTCTGTGGCACTTGCTGTTATCTTTTCAGATACCTTCCTGTTAAGAAGTATGGCGCTCTGTGCTGTCCCGACTTTCCTCACGCAGAATCACTCCTGCCTGCGACAATCGCTTTTCGCCTGCAAAGATAATAAAAGTCAACGGACAACTGACAACTGTCAACAGATTTTTTTAAAACCTAAGAAGAATCTCAACCTTGAACCTTTGCCCTTAAGGGGACTTCTACAAATTCCCCGTTTAAATAAATTTTGACAATTATGATAGGAACTTTTGCGTGCTTTATGTTTTTTCTTGGAATATTTTCGTCTATCTTTCAATCACATAGCTCGCTATGTTCTCTCAAGATAAACAAAAATCTTCTCAAAGAAAAATTCATAAATCACTTGCAAAGCAATTTATAGAAGTCCCCTTAACCATTTCTCAGACTCATAACTCTATCTCTATCTCTAAAGTCTTTGTGAATCTTAACATTTGAAAATCCTAATTCGTGGCATAAGTCAGACATCTCCTTGCCGAGATATTCGTTTATCTCGAACCAGACTTCTCCGTTTTCTTTGAGATGCGTCTTCGCAAATTCTAAGATGCTTCTGTAAAAAATCAGAGGATCGTTGTCGCTGACAAATAAAGCATTATGCGGTTCCCATTTCAAAACGTTGTTATGCATCTCCGCCTTTTCCAACTCTCTCACGTAAGGTGGATTGCTTACAATGATGTCGAATTTTGTTTCGATATTATTCTTCAAGTTAAGAATATCGTCGTGAATGAAGCTGACACTTACATTATTATTGAAAGCATTTTCTCTCGCTATTTTCAAAGCTTCTTCTGAAATATCCAAAGCATAAACATTGCTATTTGAAATCAACTTAGCCAAACTAATCGCGATGCAACCACTACCGGTTCCTATGTCAATTATTGAACAATGACTATTGACTATTGAATGTTGACTGTTGACGATTTTAGAAATCATTTCCGCCGTCTCTGGTCTCGGAATCAAAACGTTTTCATTGACTTTAAATTTCAGATCGCAGAATTCTGTCTCACCTATTACATATTGTATCGGTTTATTTCTCAACAAATCCTTCACCGCGAAATGAATCTTCAGCATCTCCGATTCGCTGAGACGTAAGTCGGGTTCTAACACCATCCTAACTCTATCGATGTTAAAATAATATTTGAACAAGATAAGAATCATTGCGTTAGCCTCATCCTTTCCATAAAGCGAACAAAGCAACTCGCAATAATATTTACGTATGTCTTTTACTAAATTCGATGGAACTTTCATATTGCAAAAATATTGAAAAATATCTTATCTTTGCATTAACTTTCGACAAAAGACTAAAGGCAAAGTCTATGTTATGGAAAAAGACCGCTGCCTGTTGTCCGTTGTCTGTTGACTTAAATAAATGATGTTCGACGATACATATAAAATATTAGTTTCCGAAGGTGACGGATTATATAAGGAAAAAGGCAGTAAATTTATCGCCAAGGCTTTTCCTGTTCATTCCGAGGAAGAAGTAAAATCTCGTGTAGCGGAATTCAAGAAACAATACTTTGACGCGAGACATCATTGTTACGCCTTCATTATTAATCCCGACAAATCGTGTTATCGTTCAGCCGACGACGGGGAGCCATCCGGCACTGCAGGCAAGCCGATACTAAATCAGATTCTATCAAAAGACGTGACGAATGTATGTGTCGTTGTCGTAAGATATTTCGGCGGTATTAAATTAGGTGTTCCCGGACTTATCAACGCATACAAGACAGCGGCGCGTGAAGCCTTAGACAATGCGACGATAATTGAAAAAACCGTCGATGAGGTATATTCCGTCGTCTTCGACTATCCTCTTATGAACGAAGTGATGCGAGTGCTGAAAGACGAAAATATTGAACAGCAGAACCCTAAGTTTGAACTCAATTGTTATCTCGAAATTTCCGTAAGGAAAAAAGACGCCGACAGAGTGACTGACAAGTTGAAACGTTTATATGGTGTCGAAGTCTCATATTTGCGAACTGTTTAAAAATCCGCACGTTAGAAACATAGTTTTCAGAAAGTCACATTTGCTCGTAATTTACGTCAAAGAAAATTAATTGTCAATAGAGAATCTATTTTTTTATTAACTTTTTTGTGCACATTTTTGTTGAAAATTCAGGAAACGGAAATTGAAATTTTAAATCTCTGATTTTTAAAATATTGTAATTTTTACCATCAAGAAATGAGCAGACATTGTGTCGAAATATGGAATAATTGTCTCAAAATGATACGTGAGAACACCCAGCCTCAAAGCTACAAGACTTGGTTTGAGCCTATCAAACCATTAGCGTATGATGGCGAGACATTAACCATTCAGGTTCCGAGCCAATTCTTCTTCGAATACTTGGAAAGCCACTATGTCGATCTTCTTAAACTCGCCATCAGTAAAACGATAGGTCCTTCCGGAAAATTACAATATAGTATCGTAATGGATAACAGCGACATCGAACATCCATACGGCATCAATGTTCCGACAACGGACAAGAGCAATACGAAGAATCCTTCAGTAAGAGTCCCTCTCGATTTGGACAGCAATGATGAGAAAAAGGTATTAAACCCTTTCGTTGTGCCAGGAATTAAAAAAATCAATGTAGAGTCACAACTCAACGAAAATTATTCATTCGACAACTTCATTGAAGGAGAATGCAACAGGACAGCGCGTATTGCAGGATTAGCGGTGGCAAAGAATCCTGGAACCACAGCTTTCAACCCTCTGTTCGTATTCAGTCCGACCGGTTTGGGGAAAACGCACTTGTGTCACGCCATAGGATTGGAGACAAAGAAATATCATCCTAATCTCATCGTCCTTTACGTCAACGCAGAGCAATTCATCCAGCAGTTCATGGCTTCGTGCAAGAACAAGACAAGAGACGATTTCGTGCGCTTCTACCAGATGATTGATGTCCTCATCATTGACGACATACAATTCTTTGCCGGAAAATCGAAGACACAAGACACGCTCTTCCACATCTTCAACCACCTGCAGCAAAACAAGAAACAACTGATATTCACCTGCGACAAACCAGCTTCCGAATTGGAAGACATGGAGCAGAGACTGATCTCACGTTTCCAATGGGGATTATCGACTGAGCTGCAAATCCCCGACATCGAGACACGCTCCAACATCCTAAAACGAAAAGCATACAGCGACGGCATCGAGATTCCTGACGATGTTATCGACTACGTCGCTTCTAAGGTCAAGACCAACGTACGTGAGATGGAAGGACTCTTCATATCCTTGATGGCTCAATCTTCATTCAACAAAAAAGCCATCACTATCGATATGGCCCGACAACTCATAGACAGATTCGTACGAAACACCACACAAGAGGTATCAATAGATTATATCATAAGCGCCGTCATCGACCGTCTCAATATAACGTTAGAGAATTTCCAGTCAAAATCAAAGAAACACGACATCGTCTTAGCACGACAGCTCGCGATGTATTTCTCAAAGAAATATACAGATTACTCTTTGTCGGCCATAGGAAAAAAATGCGGAAACAAAGATCACTCTACCGTAATATACGCCATACAGACCATCGAGAACCTTATAGATACAGACAAACAAATCAGAGCATTAGCTTCTGACATTGAGAAAAATATCTGCTGATGAATCGTCAATTCGGAACACTTTATCTTATCCCGACCTTGCTTGGAGCTACGACAGCCGAACAGGTCATCCCACAAGGGACATTGGAAATAGTAAGAACACTACGTTTTTTCGTCGTGGAAAACGTACGTACAGCACGTCGTATGTTATCAAAAATGAATATGCCCTGCCCTATCGATGAACTTACTTTCGTGGAGTTGGACAAACACGACAAATCCAATAACCCCGACTTGATGACATATCTCGGAGAAGCACTAAACGGCAACGACATCGGACTTATGTCGGAAGCCGGAACACCTTGCGTGGCCGACCCCGGATCCCTTATCGTAGAATTAGCCCACCAGGCTGGAATAAAAGTCGTACCTCTTACCGGACCTAACGCCATGATCCTCGCGCTGATGGCATCGGGATTCAACGGACAAGCATTCTGCTTCCACGGCTACCTCCCGATAAAATCGCCAGAAAGAAGCAACGCGATAAGAAACTTAGAACGCCGTTCAGCATCTAACAACGAAACACAGATGTTCATTGAGACCCCTTTCCGCAACAACACCATGATAGAGGAGTTGGTAAAGACCTGCCACCCAAACACCATGCTATGCGTAGCTTGCAACATCTCTATGCCCGACGAAGAAATCGTGAGCAAACCAATATCCGAATGGAAGAGAATCAAAAAAGACTGGAACAAAAGACCAGCCGTATTCTTAATATACAAGTCTAAATATTAAGGGGACTTCAGCTTATGAACAAAGACGATTTTATGATTTATTATCTGCTTTATGCTATCGACATGAGTAGCGTCAGGAAACAGAATCTTGCACAAATCGCCCTGAAAACCGACGCCACGAACTTCGTAAGGATTTACAACATAATACAACAACACGACGAGTCGACAAGAAAATCAATAATTGAATCGTCACTGAAAAAATTCGACAGAAAAGATCTGTCCGAAGAAATAAAGAACACCTTCCTGACAGATTTAGACATACCAACTCAAGATATCCTTAAATTCCTTTAAGCATAAAACACTCTGTTATCTACCATAAAATGAAAACATCTTTCAAAACAATCATCGTCTTATTATTATTCCTCATATCGGTATTACCTTCATCTGCAAAGACATTCACCATCGAGATAAACAAAGAGAACTCGAAAGATCTGCATGAAATTATTTTACGCACAAAATCCATGATATGCGACAAAGACAAAATCATTATAAGATTCGAGACGGGAAGATACGACTTCTACCCTGCCGATGCGTTGATACGAGAATATTACATCTCAAACCACGACCAAGACCAGCCTAAGAAAGTCGGAATATGTATAGAAGATTGTAACAACCTCACCATCGACGGTAACAATTCAGACTTCATCTTTCACGGACAAATGCTTCCCGTCGCAATCGTCAACTCGTCTAATGTCATTTTAAAAAACTTCTCCATCGATTTCGAGAATCCACATATCGCTCAAGTGGAAATCATCGACAACAAAGGCGACGACGGCATCACATTCAGAGTGGAGCCTTGGGTAAGATACCGCATCGGCGAAAACGGATATTTCGAGACCTACGGTGAAGGATGGAGTTATAATCAGAACACCGGAATCGCTTTTGAGAAAGAGAACCGTCATATAGTGTACAACACCTCCGACTTATGGATCGACACGAAAGACGTGAAAGAAATTGATGACCGTAAATTACACGCCCCTAACTGGAAAGACCCAAGGTTGCTCCCAGGAACAAAAGTGGCGATGCGAACATGGAAACGTCCAGCACCCGGAATATTCCTCGACAACTGTCATAATACATTTATTAATAAGGTGAACGTCCATTATGCAGAAGGCATGGGACTACTCGCACAACGATGCTCCGACATAGAACTCAGACATTTCAACGTCTGTCTGAGAGACGACAACGACCTGCGCTACTTCACAACGCAAGCCGACGCGACTCACTTCTCACAATGTAAAGGTTTAATTCGTTCCGAACACGGATTGTATGAGGCTATGATGGACGACGCCATAAACGTACACGGAATTTATCTTAAAGTTCACGAACGTATCGACGATTACACAATAAGATGCAGATACGAACACGATCAAGCGTGGGGGTTCAACTGGGGCGATAGCGGCGACAGCGTTAGCTTCATTAAATCAAAGACTATGGAGATAATCGAACACCGTAACATCATCAAAACTATCATAGGACAACAGGTAGATGACAACGGTCAACGAACACCATCAACATCGGGCATGAAAGAATTTGTTATATCCTTTGAGATGCCACTACCGGAAGAACTCGTCACCGACATCGATTTCGGCATCGAAAATCTAAGCTGGACTCCGGAAGTAATTTTCCGCCATAACATAGTGAGAAACAACAGGGCTCGAGGCGCACTGTTCAGCTCTCCCCTAAAAACCATTTGCGAGAAAAATATATTCGACCACACCTCAGGAACAGCGATACTCTTGTGCGGCGACTGTAACGGATGGTATGAATCAGGTGCCGTCCGCAACCTGATGATACGAAAAAACACATTCATCAACGCACTGACAAATATGTTTCAATTTACTAACGCCGTTATCTCCATCTATCCCGAGATACCTGATCTTGAAAGACAAACAAAATTTTTCCACGGTGGAAAAAAAGACGCTATAATAATAGAAAGAAATCATTTCATCACTTTCGACAAACCTCTCTTGTACGCCAAATCAGTAGACGGACTTATCTTCAGAAAAAACAAAGTCACAAGAAACAACGACTACATACCTTTCCACTGGAATCAAGAGGAAATACTATTAGAGAAAACTCAGAACATCTTAAGGTGAGATCTATAAATTTTCTCAAAAAAATCCAAATCACTTGGAATAATATAGTTTATTTTCTATATTTGTCATGTCATTTAACATGAGACATACAATATCATAGTAAATAAATTATTAGGTTATGAAAAAAGCCATTAAACTGATTCTGATGTTTGGAGTTCTTGGTAGTTTATTATTACTCCATTATAAATCAAATTATGCCGAGGAAAACAACGACTCTCTAAAGGACAAATTATTATTAAACTATAGGGCATATTCCTTATCAAGCTTTAATGCTTCTAAAGACAAGATGGTGCATTATGCAGAAGACTTGTATCAGAAAGATCTTGCCGAAAACGAGACCAACAAAGAGTTTAAAGGCTTTACCGTAATTGAATACTGCTGGAAGGCATTAGACGAATATAAAGACGAGTTAAATGTTCAGAAAGAATTGTCGTTATTCCTACCTCTGATAGCAGTGATACTGATAATCTTAGCCGTCATCACTTCAATACGACTCGGATTGAGTGCAATACGCAAACTTGATTTCGATAACGAAGCAACATCATTTTAAGGAGGATTGATTATGGCAAACTACAGAGATTCACAAAAGATTAATTTCTCCAAAGCAGAGGAAAATCGTTTTCGTCAGTTGTTCAACGACTGGGCAAAATCAATAGAAGGATACAACCGTAACAGACTTGGCGACCAACTGAAGATTGTTGAAATCTATGACACACCTATCTATCGCGGATTGATAAAGACTCAATACGATAGCCGTACACTTGAAAATACATACGAAAAAGTAAATGAAAGAACTTTTCCTCCAAGAACGATAACATCGGAGTCACAAATCAATCGTTGGACTTCAGCTAATTATCCTACAACTTTCACCTCCCAAGAAAATCGTATCTGCATAAAAGGCTCTCATTATATCGACGGCTGCCACACTTGTCATGCTACCGGCAAAGTGACTTGCGAAAAATGTAGCGGCAGCGGAACAATCAGAGTCGCCTGCACTGTAAAGCAACCTTGTCCAAAATGTGGAGGGAAAGGAAGCGTTTATGTCACAAATAGAGTCCTTGAGCATTACAATACAAGTGAAGGCCTGAAATATCGTTATGTGGATAAACAAGAATATCAGAATTGTTCGGCGTGTAGTCACAAAGGCTATACTGAAGTTCCCTCATTCAAAGAAGAGACTTGTCCTACTTGCAAAGGAAGCGGTAAAGTGACATGTCCTACTTGCGCTGGCGACAGACAGTTGCTACGTTATTGGCAGCTGCGTCAGAATATGTATTACAAAGTCAATGTCGATTATCGTTTTCCTTCTCAGGTTCCTACAGATGAGATTCCAAAAATTATAAAGTTATTTAACAACAATACTCCATGGCGAGTAATAGAGAAACTGAATATCGACAAAGAAAATTTTGACAAAAACGATTTGATGTCTCGTCCGATAGTAGGAAGTATGTTGTCGCAACTGCCTAACACTATTGAGCATCTACAACATACAGTCGTCTGCTTTAATATCCTTGAAGCATGTGAATGTGAGGCAAAAACCGTTGTCTACGAAGTGGATAGAAAAAGATATACTTGTTTATTGCTCGGCTCCGACTGGAAGTTGATAACGGTAACTTCGCCTGTGTCGGATCACATGGACGACCTCAAAGACAAAGTAAATCATTATTGCTCGATGCGTCGTTTCGGTAAGGCGTGGAGCGTATTGCAGAAAGTCAATAAGTTTCCGCAGGCTGGTTCCAAAGAGGCATATATGCAGGAACAGTTAGAAGAGCGTATGTCACTGATGGCACGTTTGGGCGCAAACCTCGCAATAGTGTTATGTTGCATCCTTTTAGCTCCTCTGATATATACTCTTTATGAATCAGGATTTTACGCCCCCTGGACTGATTGGCTGATAGATAAATTTGACAACACCTCTATAGGAATGCTGATGATGTCACTAATCTTCGTGATATATTGCAGTATGAAAGATTGTAAGAGAAGTCTTCCAAAGTTTGCTTACAAGGTAGCGTCACCATTGAGACGATTCCTCAGAGGTTTTATAGTAGGAATATGGAATTTCATTATCTTCACTATATTTGCCTTATTATTGACATACATAGGAGTAACGTCGTTAGTGGGTAAAGTGATATTTTTAGCATTCACTATAGTAATGATGATAGTTATAATAATAGTAGGATTGTTTTAAGACATTTACATAAGAAGACTACTGCTAATTGTTAACTATCAATTGTTAATTGCAAATTGTAAATTGTTAATTGTTAATTGTTAATTGTAAATTAATTTGGGCGTTCCGGCTCCGCCGTCGGGCTTTCCGCTATATCTTTCTCCGCTGCGCTCCAAAAGGATGCCGCTTCAATCCCTAACGCACCCGTTTACGTCTCATAATCGCGTTTACGCCTCTATCAATACATCAAGTCTCCTAATCCGAAACCGTCGTCGAATCCTAACTCGGCACGTGCTTCCTCGCTCATCATCGACGGATTCCATGCGGGCTCAAATGTTAATTCTACTTTACATTTTCTTACTCCCATCATCGAACCGACTTTCTCTTTCACAAACGTTGGAAGTTGATCGGCGACTGGGCAATTAGGCGCCGTCACTGTCATCAATATCTTTACATTAGCCTCATCATCAATATCGATGTCGTAGATCAATCCTAATTTATATATATCAACCGGAATCTCCGGGTCGTAGATACCACCCAAAACCGCAATGATTCTCTCTTTTAATAAATCTTTCTCTTCAGCTGTCATTGGTTCTTTCTTCTTAAAAATATTTAACATTCTTTTATAGTTTATAGTTGATTGTTTAGAGTTTATAGTAGTTTAATAGTTAATAGTTGAGAAGTTAATTAATTAATGATAAACTTTTAAACTTAATGACTTTTCAACTTCATAACTGCTATTAACTATTAACTATAAACTATAAACTTTCCTGTGAATTAAACACTTCCGCATAAAGCATCATCTGCTTCACCATGCTCAACAATCCGTTGGAACGTGTCGGCGACAAATGTTCCTTCAACCCGATCTCGTCTAAGAAACTCATGTCGGCTGCTATGATGTCACTCGGTCTCTGTCCTGATAACACCTTTATTAATAAGTTGATGATGCCCTTTGTGATAACGGCGTCGCTGTCGGCACTGAAATAAACCTTACCGTCTTCCATCTTAGCATGCAACCAGACTCGCGACTGACATCCGTTGATAAGGTAATTGTCGTTACGATATTGAGCGTCAATCATTGGGCAGTCTTTCCCCATTTCAATCAACATCGCATATCTGTCCATCCAGTCGTCGAACATCGAAAATTCTTCAACGATAGAATCTTGTATCTCTTTTATTGTCATCGTTCTAATTATTAATTTATCTTAACATATTAGCAGCTTTTTCTACTGCCTTAATGAAAATGTCTATTTCTTCTGTCGTGTTATATATTGCAAACGAAGCTCTTACAGTTCCAGGAATATCGAAGAACGTCATCACAGGTTCTGCACAATGATGTCCTGTCCTCAAAGCCACGCCCATCTTATCGACTATCGTTCCTAAGTCGTACGGATGAATATTGTCGATTAAGAATGAAATCAAGCCGCTTCTTTTCGGAGCTTGTCCTATAAATCTGATTCCATCTATCTTTGAAAGTCTTTCTGTAGCGTAATTTAAAAGGTATTCTTCGTATTCTTCAACGGCTTTTCTGTCAAGACTTTGAATGAATTTAACAGCAGTCTCTAATCCCAAGGCTGCTCCTACATTAGGCGTTCCTGCTTCAAATTTGAAAGGCACCTTGTTGAATGTCGTCTGCTCAAAACTGACTTTATCAACCATCTCGCCTCCATATTGATAAGGCGGCATCTTCTCCAACCATTCCATCTTGCCATAAAGTCCGCCAATTCCCATTGGAGCGTACATCTTATGTCCGGAAAAGACAAAGAAATCGCAGTCTAAATCTTGAACGTCAATGATATGATGTGCCATCGACTGTGCTCCGTCAATGATTACAGGAATGTCATATTTATGTGCAATCGCTATCATCTCCTTGATAGGATTTATCGTAGCTAAGGTATTGGAAATATGAGCGATGCTGACAATCTTAGGTCTTTGCTTTAACAATTCTTCGTATGCGTTCATATCTAAGACGCCGTTTTTATCCATCGGAATGACGAGTAATTCGCCATTCTTCTCTTGTATCATCTGCTGCCACGGAACCATATTGGAATGATGTTCCATAGCCGAAACCATAACCTTATCGCCTTCATCTACAAGAAGCTTTCCGAGAGAAGTCGCGAGAAGATTTAACGATTCTGTTGTTCCTCTCGTAAAGATTATCTCATTAGAATCTTTGGCGTTGACAAAAGCGGCAATTGTCTTGCGAGCGTTTTCGTATGCCTCCGTCGCCTCCTGACTTAAAAAATGAACTCCGCGATGTATGTTGCAGTTCTCGTTAAGATAATAGTCACGTTCTCTTTCTATTACGCAAAGAGGCTTCTGTGTCGTGGCTGCATTATCGAAATACACAAGCTGTTTCCCATAGACCGTTCTGTCTAAAATCGGAAATTGCTTGCGTATCTCGTTTATATCTAAATTATTGAATATCATATCTTACTCAAATCAATCTTGAAATCGTATTCTTTCGGTGTGCTGCATTGGAAGACGCAGTTTTCACAGCATGAGAGTTCGCCTTTCAAACGACGTTTTATCATATCGTCGATACGTTCTCTAAGAGCTTCTATTTCAATGTTATTACTTATCTCAGCAGCGAAAGCGTACATCAAAAGCATACGAGCGTTGTCCTTGCTGATGCCTCTCTGTTGCATATAAAACATCGCATCTTGATCCAACTGTCCTATCGTCGAGCCGTGCGAACATTTTACGTCATCAGCATATATTTCAAGGAATGGCATCGCATTGACCTTGGCAGTATCAGTGAGAATTATATTGCTACAATTCTGATATGCGTTGGTCTTCTGTGCGTTAGGCGCAACATAAACATGACCATTGAAAACCGCTGTTGCTTCATTGTCGATGATACCTTTGAATTTTTCGTTGCTGTTACAATTAGGAACGTTATGATTTACTTTAAGTTGATTGTCTACATGTTGTTTCTTATCAACTAAATATAGTCCATAGAGATTGCTTTCCGCTCCCTCGCCATCAATGTCGACGAAAATATTATTACGAATCTTGCCGCCGTTGAAACTGATAGTGTGAGTCTGTAACCTGCTATTTGCTAACTGCTTGATAGTATTTGTATTTAACAATGATGAATTGTCATTCAGATTCTGTAGCTTATAATTATCTAACTGAGCGTTTTCTCCAATTATTATCTCAGTATATGAATTGACAAAACTCGACTGTTCTTTTATAGAGTCGTCACAATCAATGATTTGAAGTTGTGAGTTTGTTTCTAATATGATGAGATTTCTTGTCTGAATGAAAGGATTGTTTTCCTCGTCGATGATTTTAATTATCTGAATAGGTTTCTCTGCGACAGCATTTTTTGGAGCATAGATAAAAAATCCGTCTTGCCATAATGCTGTGTTAATATCGTAAAATCCATTGACATCGTTAACATTACAAGTTCCAAAATATTTTTCAAAGAGTTCTGGAAACTGTTGCATCGCCTTACGTGTACTTCCGACTACGATACCGCTACTCAATGTTTTAATACTTTCATCTTCAGAGAACATTCCGTTTGTAAGCGTCACGACTTCAGTGTCAAGGTTTTGAATCACGCAGTGGAAATCGTGGTTTTTCTTTTCGATAGAATCTATATTATAATTTTCATTAACACATTCTATCATGCGAGAGTTACGCCATTTCTCCATCTTCTTCGTCGGGAAACCCTTGTCGATAAATCTTTTAAGTGCCTCTTGACGCAACAGTTTCACCTTGGGAGTGTCGTCAGCGGAAATCTTCTCCATCGAGCCATTTGCATATTCGATGAATCTACTGTATAATATTATTTCTTGATTTTCCATAAGTTACAAAGTTTTTAATTAAAGTAAAGTGTCTTTAATCCATTCGTAACCTTTTTCTTCAAGTTCTAAGGCGAGAGATTTATCTCCCGATTTCACTATACGTCCGTCGTACATTACGTGAACGAAATCAGGGACGATATAATCGAGAAGTCGTTGATAGTGAGTGATAACGATGAATGCGTTGTCATCTCTATGCAACTGATTAACTCCGTTAGCCACTATTCTCAAAGCATCGATGTCGAGGCCTGAGTCTGTCTCATCAAGAATTGCGAGCTGAGGTTCTAACATCGCCATTTGGAAGATCTCATTTTTCTTTTTCTCACCACCTGAGAATCCGACGTTTACATAACGATTCTGAAGTTTTGCAGTAATCTCTACCATCGCCTGTTTCTCTTTCATCATCTTAAGAAATTCCGGCATGGTGATGTTTGGAAGTCCTTGATATTCGCGCTTCGCATTGATGGCAGTACGCATGAAATTCTGGATGCTCACACCTGGAATCTCGACTGGATATTGGAAACTGAGGAAAATACCTTCATTGGCACGATCGGAAGGACTCATCTCTAAGATATTCTTACCTTTAAACCAAATCTCACCTTCAGTAATTTCGTAACCTTCTCTACCTGTAATGGCTGCTGCCAAAGTACTCTTGCCGGTTCCGTTAGGTCCCATAATGGCGTGAATCTCACCTTCGTTGACGGTTAAGTTAAAACCTTTTAATATTTCTTTGCCTCCTACAGAGACGTGTAAATTTTTTATATCGAATAACATAGTTCTTAATTTTCTTTAAGTTAAAAATAATTAACCAACACTACCTTCTAATGTGATTGACAATAATTTCTGAGCTTCGACAGCAAATTCCATCGGGAGTTTGTTCAAGACATCTTTAGCGTACCCATTAACAATCAAGCCGATTGCCTTCTCAGTGTCAATTCCCCTTTGATTGCAATAGAACAATTGATCTTCAGATATTTTCGATGTCGTTGCCTCATGTTCAAGTATTGCCGTATCGTTGCTACATTCAATGTAAGGCCAAGTGTGTGCACCGCATTTGTCGCCGAGAAGTAACGAGTCGCATTGTGAGAAGTTGCGGCAGTTGCTTGCGTTAGGCGCAATTCTCACCAAACCGCGGTAGCCATTCTGACTGTGACCTGCGGATATACCTTTTGAAATGATAGTGCTTTTACTATTCTTTCCGAGATGGATCATTTTAGTTCCTGTGTCGGCTTGTTGGTAGTTGTTTGTCACTGCCACCGAGTAAAATTCTGCTGAGGAATTTTCGCCTTTCAAGATGCAACTTGGGTATTTCCAAGTGATTGCAGAACCCGTCTCGACTTGCGTCCACGATATTTTCGAGTTATTGCCACGACAAATTCCGCGTTTTGTCACGAAGTTATAGATACCGCCTTTGCCGTCTTTATCGCCTGGATACCAGTTTTGTACGGTAGAATATTTCACTTCTGCATCGGTCTCTGCAATAATCTCCACTATAGCGGCGTGAAGCTGATTCTCATCACGTTGCGGAGCGGTACAGCCTTCCATATAACTTACGTATGCACCTTCATCAGCGACGATTAAGGTACGCTCGAACTGACCTGTATTAGCGGCGTTAATTCTGAAATATGTCGATAATTCCAAAGGACAACGTACGCCTTTTGGAATGTAACAGAATGAGCCATCGCTAAATACGGCTGAGTTTAAAGCCGCGAAGAAGTTGTCGGTATGAGGTACTACGGTTCCTAAATATTTTTTAACTAAATCAGGATGTTGTTTCACAGCCTCGCTGAACGACATGAAGATGATTCCGTATTTCGACAAAGTATCTTGGAATGTCGTCTTGACGGAAGTGCTATCCATCACGGCATCAACGGCGACGCCAGTAAGACGTTTCTGTTCGTCTAAAGAAATTCCTAATTTGTTAAAAGTATCTAATAATTCTGGGGCTACTTCATCAAGACTTTGCAACTCTTTCCTTTTCTTAGGAGCTGCGTAGTAGATAATATCTTGATAGTCAATTGGAGGGATGTTGAGATGCGCCCATGTCGGCTGTTTCATCGTCAACCATTTTCTGTATGCTTTTAAGCGAAATTCAAGCAACCATTCAGGCTCTTCTTTTTTTGCCGAAATGAGTCTGATAATATCTTCGTTAAGTCCTTTTGGCGCAAAATCTGTCTCAATATCAGTCACAAAGCCGAACTCATACTCTTTATTAGTTACTTGTTCAATTATATTTTCGTTAGGATTTGAATCCATATAGTTGTTTTTAGAATTTATATTTTGTGTATATTTTTATTTAATTTTTTACAAAAATACGAAAAATTATGATACGAAAATTCCATTTTTAGCATATATTTGCACCTCATGGAGGCATATCTAAAACATAACAAAATAGAAGCAAATGGGTTCTATGAACAATGACTTAAAATCTAAATTTTTATTAAGGACTATAAGCGCGGCAACAACCTTAATACTGTTGTTTTTCGTTGCTATCTATGTGTTTGTCCCATCATATCGTTTTGAAGAACCCAAACCATTCTCAGGAAAGTACATCCATAATCCTTATCAAAATTTAAGTAATGAAAACTGGTGTCATTATGATTTCAGAGATTCATTAATGGATTTTAACATTTCATCATACGAATATGGATACGGATTATCGCAGGCAAAATATTTTTGCTTAGATTACAAATCAAAAAGAAAAATAGATTTCCCTTTCATACAAAACATTCATTTTAAACAATATAACATCAATTGTCTGAACAAAAAATCTTCATTGGTCATACCTACCAATCTCGACAGAGGTTTTAAATTAAGAGAAATAAAGCATTTGGACAATTATAGACTTATGGAGGTAATCTCGCCATACGGCAAACATTTAGAATATTGGGATGCAGCTCTATCTTCCGGGCGACGCATTAACATATTAGCGACTTCAAATCTTAATGAATATAAACATTCAGTTGTTGTTAATGCAGATTATTCCGACAAAGATCTTATCCTTAAATCGTTGAAAGATGGCGACTTCTACGCTATATCTTATAAAGACGGAAGTAATCTACCAATGTTAAAAGACTTAAAAATAATTAATGATTCCATTTATATACGCTTGACAAAAGTCGCTGAAGAGATTCGTTTCATAGGTCAGAATGGCGTAGTCAGAGATTCTTTACAAGATACAAATCAAGGAATTTGCATATTTGGAAACAACGACTCATACATCAGAATTGAAGCATATTTTGACGATGGAACTACCATATATCTAAACCCGATAATTCGTCATCAATATCAATATTTTTTCGATCCGTCATTGTCGGAGATAATGAAGGAAAAGACCTGGCTGATGAGAATTGTTTTTGTTGGCGTCTTAATATTTTTTATAAAATTTTTGTTAACAAATAAAAAGGAAAAGTCCGATGAAGATAAAGGAAAGTGAAATAAATAAATACCTGATTATATTATTAGCTGCGAGTGCTTTGATACGAAGTTTCTTAGCTGCATATATTGAGTTTGGCAATGACGAAGTTTATTATTGGACATACGCCATGTATCCCGATTGGAGTCATTTCGACCACCCTCCTATGGTCGGATGGTTCATTCAACTTTTCAGTTGTAACTTACTATTTTCCAGCGAATTCTTCTTACGTCTTTCTTCAGTGATATGTATGACTATCAATACATATTTGATATTTCTGATCGGCAGGCAAATCAAAAACGCGCAAACCGGTTTTTACGCAGCGTTACTTTATACAGCTTCGATTTACGCTTTCGTCATCACAGGTATTTTCATTTTACCTGACACTCCGTTATCGATATTTACATTACTATCTGTCTTATTTTTTATTAAGTATTTTCAAGATGAAAACAACAAGCATCTGCTTCTTGCCGGAATATTCGCCGGACTCGCCATGTTGTCGAAATATTCAGGAGCGTTCATCTGGATAGGTGTCGGATTATACGTGATTTTATATCGCAGAAAAGAATTCAAGAATCCGTATATGTATCTAACAGTCATTATATCAGCTGTTTTTCTGCTACCGATATTAATATGGAATATCAACAACGAGTTTATCAGTTTTACGTTTCATGGCGATAGAGTTGGATTTTTCGGCGAGTTCCATCCCGAATATTTTCTTGCCGAGTTGGCTGGCGAATTCGGATACAACAATCCTGTCAATTATGTATTAGTAATCATTTCTTTAATTTCATTAATAAAAGGCAACAAATTCATCGATGATATGCCAAGGCGACTTATTCTATGTTTAAGTCTGCCATTGATATTTATGTTTTGGTTCTTCTCCATGACAAGGCAAATTCTTCCGCACTGGACATCACCGTCCTTTATTTTTTTGATGTTATTTGTAGCGGCGCAACTTGCCGACAAATACGAGATCAAGGAGCAGCATCTCACCATACCTAAATCCATCATAGCTTCTGTCGGTGTTTTATTATTTACATTATTAATAGGCGTGACTGAGATCAAGACAGGATTCATTCCTTTGAATTTTTCCGAAAGGTCAAAGACGGTTCAACGTCATGGCGAAGGTGATTTCACTTTGGACATGTACGGATGGCATAAGATAAGACCTGAGTTTGAAGAGATCAGGTCCGAATCCATAGAAAACGGCGTCATGAAAGAATCTGACGGCATGATTGCATTGAAATGGTATCCTTTAGCTAATTTGGATTATTATGTAGCACATCCATTAGGAATTGATATGTACGGATTTAGAGATCCTATTGAGATTCATAAATATGCATGGATCAACAAGGAAAGAGGCGATTTAAAATTAGGTAACGACTATTGGTTCCTGACAGAAAGTTTTGACTATTATGAACCTAATAAATATCTAAAGCCATACTTCAAAAGAATAATCCCTCTCGATACAATTAACATAGAACGTTGCGGGAAAACCGCCAAATACGTCTTCGTATACAAGTTAGAAGACCTGAAGAAAATGCCGCAAACATGGTTCGAATAATCATATTTCACGTATTTCTTAATAGATTTTAAGAACAAAATTAATTATTGAGCGTCAAAAAGTTAAAAAGTGTTAAAACGTAAAAAATAATTGCAAAAACACTTGACAAACATCATTTCGGTTCATTATATTTGCAGCACGAAATTTATGAACCGTTATGAAAGAGGATTTTATATACTATCTATGGGAGAACCGACTTTTATCCCTTAATTTAAAGACGACAGATAACGAAGAACTGACGATATTGTCAGTTGGAACGCGTAATCATGATTCAGGCGCTGATTATAATAACGCCCGTATTAAAATAGGAGGAACTTTATGGGCGGGTCAGGTCGAAATTCATGTGCGGGCTTCCGACTGGTTCAAGCACAGGCATCAGTTAGACGATAATTATAACAATGTGATTCTTCATGTTGTTTATGAGAATGACACCGACATGCTTAATCTGCCCACCTTAGAGATTAAGGATAAATTCGATGTCTCTTTATTTCATAATTACAATAATTTCGTGAATTCAAAAAACTGGATTCCGTGTGGTGAGTTGATTGGCGGCATACAGAGACTTACAGTATTGTCTTGGTTGGACAGGATGCTCGTCGAACGTCTCGAACATGAATGTAAGGATTTGGATCTCAGACTAATGGCAAATAACAACGATTGGGAACAGACATTTTACCAAAGGCTGATGCGTTATTTCGGATTGAAGGTCAACAACGATTCTTTTGAGTATTTGTCGAGGATATTACCTCTGAATCTGCTTCTGAAGCACAGAGATAACGAGATTTACGTTGAGTCGATGATGTTTGGAAGCGCAGGATTTCTGCACAAGGATTTCGAAGAGGAATACCCTACCCTTCTCAAACGAGAGTTCAATATGCTAAGAAAGAAGTTCTGTTTGAATATCATGCCTCATTCCAACTGGAAATTCCTCAGGCTGAGACCGTCAAACTTCCCCACAATCAGGATTGCTCAGTTGGCTAAGATTATAGCGAAAAACGGAAGTATGTTTTCAAAAATCAGAGATTCAGACAATTTAGAAGATATTAGAGGATTATTCGACGTAAAGTTAGATTCATATTGGGACAATCATTTTCAGTTCGACAAGATTTCTAATGTTGAGATAAAAAAGACCTTAGGAAAGACCGCTGTAGATTCCATCACGATAAATGCCGTTGCGCCGATGTTGTTCTATTACGGATATTACCATTCCTCTGAAAGTTATAAAGAGAAAGCCATGAATTATTTAGAGCAGACATCACCCGAGAACAATGTTGTAATCCGAGAGTTCTGTAATAGTGGAGTTAAATTGGAGAACGCGTTTCAAACACAAGCCGCATTGTATATGTACAAACATTATTGTCGTCGTCGACGATGTTTGGAGTGCAGGATTTATTGTTTGTTGTCAAGAAGATGCTCGGAATGATTGTCACTCAACCTTGTATCCTATACAACCGCTGTAACGATTGTCGTCACCCAGCATTACGTATATCACTAACGCCCCGCTTTGATCAGGTGTGAGACTCATCGTATAGATGCCGTCGTCAGTGATATTCCATTCGTAATACCATTCATCGTCATTCACGATGGCCCATCTCTCACCTCTATGTGGCTGTATGCTGAATGTGTATGACTTACCTTTCTTAAGTTTATAATTCATTGGAATGGATATGACATTAAGATTTGCGCCCATATTGGTATAAATTAGCGGAAGTTCTTTGACATTATGTTTTTTGATAAGTTCAAGAAGTTTATGGTTGTCAATACTATACTATTTCAACTCTGATATCTACTGATTTAGCCATGTGATAGAAAAGATTGCAATAAGCCTGACAAACACCCTTTCGTTCATCCCAGCACTTGTCGGCATCATATATCTTGTAATCTGTATCATAACTTATATTGTCACAAATCCATTTGTAGATAGCGCATATTCTTTCATAATCGCTACTACATCCTTTTGTTATTGTTGACGTAACATCAGAATAGTCATATTTTGATTTGATAATATACGGGTTATGTTTATAATTAGGTTTTTTATATGATTCGTTATATCCAAAATACATTTTCTCTGGCAGGTGGGAAACATTCTCCGACACGGCACGAATCGAAACAAACACTAATATTATCACAAATATTCTCTTCAGCATACGAATATACAACTTTGGTTAGTTATGCAAAAATAGTAAATTATCGCCATAATAATTTAGGGGACATCTATAAATTCCACGTATCAAAATTTTTGTTTAATACAAGATAAACTTTTTCAAAAAGTAATTTATAGAAGTCCCCTTTAAAAGTAGATCCATACGTGGTTTCTATAAATAAGTCGTTTAAAAATACTTCAACAGAAAAATACTTTTGTGTAGCGCATTAATTTTCATTTGAAAAATATTCTATCTTTGCAAAGCGTAATCATGCTCTTTTACTGACGTGATTGTCGGATATGCATAAAGAAGTATCAATCTAAATTATATTATGAAGAAATTATTACTTGTTTTAGCATTTGTTATTATGTCTTTTGTTTCAAATGCTCAGTTGTTTGTAGCAGGAAGTGTTTCCGCTAAATACTCGTCTGGTGAAACACGATATGACAAACCTTTTACGACTATTGATTACGATCCGACAGAAAAAGGGTTTGCAATAACACCAGCGGTAGGTTATATGATTCCTGGAAAGAGTTACGGCTTCGGATTAAGTTTGGGTTATGCATACACTTCAATAAGTGACAATGATTACTACCAGGAACATAACGGAGATGTTATAGTTGAGCTGTGCAGAAACACATACACAAACGCTTTTGACATTGCTCCTTTCTTCCGTTATGCATACGCTAAGTTTGAAAAGATAACATTATATGCCGATTTAAAAATTCCTGTAGGATTCTCTAATACGAAAGAAGATTTTGATGATAAAACAAGTGTATTAGATAATGGCTTTGTGTTAGGAGTTCGTCTGATACCTGGTCTCACTTATAAATTCAACAATCATATCCTTTTCACTACAGAGATCGGATTGCTGAGTATTAATTATTTACATACGAGAAATACCAAATCTAACAATGATGTTAAGATAGATAATGACTTCACAATTGGAGCTAACAACAGAACTATAGCTTCGTTTGGTTTTGTATATCTGTTTTGATACAAACTAAAAAGAGCGACTCAAAGTCGCTCTTTTTAGTTTGCTATCATTCGCCGCATCCGCCACCGCAGCTGTCGCAGCAACTTTGATTGTGGCAGTGACCTCCGCCGCAACCTCCACCGAAGTCGGCTTCTGTCAATTCGCGAACGTCTAAAATCTCGCCTGTGAAATACAATGGCACGCCTGCTAATTCAGGGTTGAAATCGACTTTCACTGTTGTCTCGCCTATTTCTAAAATCTTACCAGGAAATGGCTGATTGTTATTGTCTGTAAACCATACCTGTGCTCCGACTTGACAGATTGTCTCGTTGAAAACACCGTCTTGTACGAAGATGTCTTTGTTAACATCTAACACATTTTCAACTTTGTGTTCGCCGTAACCTTCTTGTGGTGTCAAAGCGAAACCAAATGTTGCACCTGGCTCTAAACCGTCTAAGTTTTCTTCAAATTTTGGTAACAACATTCCTTGTCCAAATATAGCTTGGAATGGTTGTTCCTTAGTTGTTTCTTGGATTACTTCACCATCGGCTGTCTCGCGATGCAAAACGTATGTCATTGTGACTACTGTGTTTTTTGCTACTTTCATTTCTTATCTTTTTAATTTGTTAATAATATTATTCAATTTAATCAAGACACACCAATTACATATCGTTAATTATTATTGGTGTAATTGGTACGTCTCTACATTAATTTTCAACTTTCAATTTTCAATTTTCAACTTTCAATTTTCAATTTAAATCAGTATGTTCCAAACATCTTCCTTAAAATCCATTCAATTGAAACGAGCGACAAAACTATAAAAAATATCGATTTCAAATTAATTAAATCTTTATAATTTGTTTCTTCTCTCAATATCGACGTGATTCGTTCGTCATTTTCAACAGCATCAGCAAGTTTGTTTAACTCGTTCACTTGGAAATTCATGCCTCCCGTAAGTGATGATAACAACTTCATCCTTTGCGAGTTGGCCACTATATCTTGTGCCTCTGCACCTACATTAGTAACAGAGAAACTTCCGTTTTCTAAATACGTTTTCTCTCCGAACTCAGCCTTTGCCGTGAAATCATAAACGCCTTCAGGCAAACCATTTATATTCAGATAATATGACATATCCTTTTTCATGAAGTCGTATTCAAAAACATCTTTAGAATGCTTGTTTATGATACGCATTCTCAGATCAGGTTCATTGGTCAATTCCTGACTCGGGTTCTTCAGATCCGCCGTGAAGAGAATCGGCTCGTTATTCAGATAATCTTCTTCATAATTGACAACTAACTCCTTATCTTTTTCCGTCAATAGATATTTGACAGACTTTGTAAATAGCTCCTCAAAATTGTCATTATCCTTATGTTTGTAGAAATCATTGAATTTCCATCGCCAGACACCAGTTCCTAAAAGATAAGCGTTCTTACGTCCGTCAGAATCGGTACAGAAACACAGCAATGGATACTGCGTCAATACATCCCTTATATTCATCTGAAGAAAGATGTCGTGATTTGCTTTCAATGAGAACTCAGAATGAGGTAGTGCCAAAGGCGGAAATTCACCGACGAACTTTTCAACATCATCATCAACATTAAAAAGACCGAAGTTAGGATTATAATAAGGTTTGACATCCAAAACACCATTAACCGCACCTCTATTAATCTTCATCGATTTCTGAAGATCGTTAAATGATTCGAAATCCGTACTTTCACCGACTATATAAAAAACAGGTATTTCTTTATTTTCATTAAGTCTTGACTTCAGAGTATTATAATTATGCATCCCCGCATACGGAATCTGATGCAACAACAAGACATCATAGTTTCTCAAATCAGGGATCTCATCATCGAAGAAAATCGTTTCAATCTCAAAATTATCACCGAGAGTATTCTTCAGACTTCCCAAATCGGGATGTGGAGACTTCGCATAAAACAAGACCTTATATTGTTTGTCGACGACTTCAACAAAAATACGCTTGCCGTTATTTGCTGTCACTGTTTCATTTTCAATGGTCTTAATCCTAATATCAATTTGTTTAACACCCTCTTCTTCAGAATCTATATTAAAATCGAAAGTATGCGAGAAACGATTCGAATTTACGGGAAGCTCAACCACATCAACCGACACATTATCAACCATGAGTTCTATTCTCATTGTTTCACCACGACAATTGTTAGCATTAGCAACCAATCTTAGCGGAAACACAGAGTTCGCCGGTGTAGTCTTGTTGTAAAAAACATCCTTTATATAGAAATCAGGATAATTTGTTGTATCACCAAGAGTTACCGTGTAGATAGGAAAAGGATAAGATTCTATATTCTGTTCAGGAACGTATGATTTGTTACATATACCATCAGATAAAAGTATTACAGCTCCTACATTCTTCTTATAATAACTTTTCTTAATATAATTTAACATTTCACTAAT
The DNA here is from genome assembly GCA_015061365.1 of Lentimicrobiaceae bacterium. Lineage (GTDB taxonomy): Bacteria > Bacteroidota > Bacteroidia > Bacteroidales > F082 > Limimorpha. The sequence goes on from SUWS01000012.1 coordinate 28,191, forward strand.
ATCGGTGTGATAATCCTGGAAATCTATAGTGTCGAGTTCTTTTATTTCATTACCGAAGAGATATTTATCTACCGTAAAATCATTTTCGAGTCTTTCAATTAATGTATCGACTGACAACGGATAACCATCTTTGTAGAAAGTTGAATCTTTTGTCATGACCAAAGATGCCGAATTATCTTGAGCTATAATTATCGTAGCAGGTTCTACTTCGCTGACTTTACTTTTAAAATACGGGTTGAATAAAATCAACACCAACAGAGCAACAGTTACACTTCTCAAAATAAAAAGCATAGCCGTTAAAACTTTGCCGTAATGCTGTTTCTTATTAAAGGCATACAGAAGCGCAGCGAAACAAAGTCCTGTCAGTATTGCAATTACATATATCCACATAACGGAAACTCTATTTTATATTTAGTTGCAAAATTAACAAAAAAACTCGAAAACTCATAAAGTAAAAAACTTTAAAACTTTAGTCAATGGTCTTTCATCATTCGTTAAAAATAATTATTTTTGTTGCAATAAAAAAATGATTTGTTATGAACGATTTTGACATAGAAGTAGACAAATGTTGCGAGTTATTAAGTCAAGGCAAAGTAATTATATATCCGACAGATACGATCTGGGGAATTGGATGTGACGCAACGAATCCTAAGGCTGTCGACAAGATTTTTAAGATAAAGGAACGTTCCAAAGGCAAGGGATTGATCGTGTTGGTCGACAGCATAGAGATGTTGCAGGAATATGTAAACAATTTTCCGCCCATCGCGCCAGACCTCATCAAGTCAGCGAAAAATCCTCTGAGCATCATTTATTCAGAATCAAAAGGTTTGGCGGATAATGTTTCCGCGGATAAAAGCATCTGCATAAGGGTTGCCAACAATGATTTCTGCAAAGCGCTGATTCATAAGTTGGGACGACCTATAACATCTACTTCTGCAAATTTCTCAGGCGATAAAGCACCGTCAATTTACACTGAGATAACGGAAAAAATAAAATCATCCGTCGATTATGTAGTCGGATTATATCATGATGTTTTGACGAAACCGAAGGCGTCGACGATAATAAGACTTTATGAAGACAATCATTTCGACATAATAAGACAATGAAAATTGAGAATTGAAAGTTGAAAATTGAAAATTATGGTGAACCATTTCTAATAGATAATGTTAAAATATAAAAAAGATATGAGATATTTAAAGTTATTATTTGTTTCCTTTTTAATGATTTTGCACATTTCGCTTAATGCGCAAAGTCAGCCTCGCGACAGTAAAGACATGCAGCAGTCGTTACAGAAATTATCGACCATGTATTACTTAATTAATAATTTTTATGTCGACACCGCTAATTTAGAATCCTTGACAGAAGAAGCTATAGTAGCTATTCTTAAAGAGTTGGATCCTCATTCAGCATATATCTCTAAAGAAGATGTTGAAAAAGCCAACGAACCATTGGTCGGGAGTTTCGAGGGAATCGGCGTGACTTTCCAGATTTTTCAGGACACCATTTTAGTTATCTCTCCCGTCCCTGGTGGACCATCAGACAGAGTCGGTATCATGGCAGGTGATAAAATAGTTACAATTGATGGCGAAGATGCATTCGGTAAAAAAGTCAATAACGACTACGTGGCCAAGCACCTCAGAGGCGAGAAAGGAACAAAAGTCACTCTTGGAATCAAACGAGGCAAGAGCGATGAATTAATAGATTACGAAGTGATTAGAGACAAGATACCATTAAACAGCATCGAAGCGGCTTTCATGTTGGACAAGAATGTAGGTTACATTAAGTTAGATCGTTTCGCACAGACTTCAAACACAGAGTTCGAAGAATCGTTAGCGAAACTCAAGACACAAAAGATGAAGTCGTTGATTCTTGATTTGAGAGGTAATACAGGCGGTTATCTCAATATCGCCGCCGAATTAAGCAATCAGTTTTTGAAAAAAGACATGACTATCGTTTATACCGAAGGTGACAAAAGTCCTAAACAGATTTTCAATACGGACAAAAACGGTAAGTTCACCGACGGGAAACTTATCATATTAATTGATGAGGGATCGGCTTCCGCAAGTGAGATTGTATCTGGTGCAGTCCAAGATTGGGACAGAGGCATTCTGATAGGACGACGTTCATTCGGTAAAGGTTTGGTACAAAGACCTTTCAACCTTCCCGACGGATCGCAGGTACGTCTGACAACAGCGAGATATTATACACCTACGGGGAGATGCATCCAACGTTCATACGAAAAAGGCTCTGAAGATTATTATAATGAGATGACAAAACGAATGAAACATGGAGAGTTCTATCATTCCGACAGCATACAATTCCCTGATTCATTGAAGTATTCAACTTTACTGAGTGGAAGAACAGTATATGGAGGAGGCGGAATAATGCCCGACATCTTCATGCCTGTTGACACCACATTCGCAACCAAGCTATATACCGACTTGATAAGAAAAGGTATTTTCAACAGATTCACCGTCGATTACGTGATGAAGAACAGAGAACTCATCTCTAACAAATATAGTGATTTCGAGAATTTCTACGAGCAATTCGAGGTGACCGACGAAATGATTTCAGACTTCAGAAGTTTAGCAGAAGAAGAAGGAGTAGAATGGAATGACGAACAATTCCAGCGTTCAGAACCGATGATTCAATTGCAGTTGAAAGCATTGATTGCACGCAACGAATGGAGTCAGTCAGAATATTACAGAGTTGTGATGAACGAAGATAAAGTCATCAAAAAAGCCGTTGAGATATTAAACGACAGCAACCAATACAGAAAAATTTTAAAAAGATAGATTATTCAATCTAATTATCAATAATTTACAAGAAAGGAAGATTACAACGATCTTCCTTTTTTTTGTTGGTAAAAAAAAAAAAATTAATTTTTAAAAACTATTTTATTGTATCGGGTAAAATCGTATATTTGTGAACTTTAAATTCAATTAGAAATAACGTTAAGTATAACTAAATTTTATTCAAAATGAGAAAAATCAACTCCATTATCAAAAGATTGGCACTCGCCGGTCTTATGTTATTTGCAGGTACTTCGATGTTCGCTCAAAATATTGAGTTAACACCAAGTTCAAGAGGTATCAAAATCTCTGAATCTTCATTCAAAGGATTCAACTCTACATTCTCTTTCAGTAACATAGAAAGCGAATTGATCAAAACCGAATCAGGCGATTTCTCCGTACTTAAAATGGACAAGACCATCAACGGCGGCGAACTCGGCGGCCCGGCATTGCCAATAGCTCGCGAACTCGTAGCTGTTCCTTTCGGAGCAACTCCTGTTGTTAAAGTCGTAAACTACACAACAACCGACTATCAACTCAGCGACTACGGCATCGAAAGAGTTTATCCACAACAACCATCTTACAGCAAAGATACCAAAGTCGAGGATATGGTTTTCCAATACAACGAAAACGCATACCAGACAAGAGCTTTGAACAACGCTCCTGAGGTAAGTTTGAACGTGATGGGTACAATGCGTGGCGTACAACTCGGCGCATTACAAGTAGAACCTGTAAGTTACAACCCAGCAAACAACACTCTTCGTGTTTATAACGACATCGAATTAGAAGTCGTTTTTGAAAACGCTGACATAGCTAAGACAGAAGAGACTTTGCTCAGAACTTACAGTCCTTACTACGATGTAATCTACAAACAATTGTTCAACACAAGAGCTATTGAAAGCGTTTATGACGAACATCCTGACATCTTCTCAGCACCAGTACACATGTTAGTTATCGCTAACCGTATGTTCGAAGATGCAATAGAACCTTGGATTGAATGGAAAACACAAAAAGGCTTCTACCTCAAAGTGAAATATACAGATGAAATCGGTGAATCAGCTAACGACATTACAGAATATATCACAGGTGAATACAACAGCCAAGAAGTCCCTTCATTCGTAATTATCGTCGGTGACGAAGACCAGGTTGCTCCAAGTAGAACATCAGGCGTTGACTCAGGTCGTGTAACAGACTTGTATTACTCAAGTGTCGACGGTGACTATTATACAGACATCTATCACAGTAGAATGGCATGTGAGACAGTATCTGAAATGGAAGCTCTCATCAACAAGATTCTCCAATATGAACAATATACAATGCCAGATCCATCATATTTGGACAACGTATTATTGATTGCCGGTGCCGACGGTTACTGGAATCCTGTCGTAGGTAAACCTACAATTCAATATGCTGAACATTATTATTTCAACGAAGAACATGGATATGAAAACGTTCATGTGTACTTAGGACCACAATATTCAGGTTGCTATACACACCTCAGCGATGGTGTTGGTTTCGCTAACTACACAGCTCACGGCAGCGAGACAAGCTGGGCAGATCCATCATTCACAGTTTCAAACGTCAACTCATTAACCAACACAGACAAATATTTCTGGGCAATGGGTAACTGCTGTAACGCAGCTGACTGGGGATACTATTCAACTTCATTTGGTGAAGCTATGATCAGAGCAGAAGGAAAGGCAGCATTCAGCTACATCGGTTCATGTCCTGTAACTTATTGGTGGGAAGACTATTACTTCGGCGTTGGCGCAACAACAATCACAAACAGAATGCCTACTTTCGAAGAAACAACAATGGGTAACTACGATGCTCAATTCTTAGAAGACACATACAACACTATCGCAGCAGTTCCTTTTGTAGGTAACCTCGCAGTGGCTTATTCACACACAGAAAGCGGATACGAAAGCGCAGCAACAACAAGATATTATTTCGAAGCTTACCACGTTTTAGGCGACGCTTCTATAATGCCATATCGTTCAATGCCATCAGAGAATAACGTTTCACATCTTCCGACAGTTCCAATCGGAATGAACTTCTACACAGTAAACGCAGATCCAGGTTCATACGTAGGTATTTCACAAAACGGCGTTTTATATGGCGCAGGTATGGTAGGTGAAGCCGGTACAGCAAACATTGATATGACACCTATAACATCAGGTGGTGACGTTACAATCGTTGTTACACATCCTAATCGTGTTCCTTACGTTGCAACAGTTCCAGCAGCAGCAATGGAAGGTCCATATCTCGCAGTAGATAGCTTCACACCTTCAACTATAGCAACTAACCAAGAAACACAAATCTCTTTAGTGATTAAGAATGTAGGTGCCGACGCAACAACAGCAGGCGGAACAGTTACATTAAGTTGCGACTCAGACTTCGTTACAATCGTTGACGCTGAAGGTTCTTTCAACAGCTTGGCAGCAGACGCTACAGCAACATTAGAAAATGAGTTCGTCATCAAAGTTGATGAAGGCGTAGCAAATGGTACAAAATTCAATGTCACAGCAACAATAGAATCAGGAAATGATTCATGGGAAGGCAGAATGAACTTCACCGTTGTCGCTCCTGTTATAGAATTCAAAGAGTTCGTATATGCAGGATCATTCGTTCCAGGTGAAACACAGACAGTGATGGCTAAGTTCGAAAACAAAGGCGATTATGCAGCAACAAACGCTGTTGTCAAAGCTACATCAAACGAATATATCACATTCGCTGAAGATACATTTGAAATCGGAACAATTGATCCAGATGGTATAGGTACAGCAATGTTCAATGTTACAGTTTCATCAAGCTGCCCAGCAACAGAATCTATCGAACTCAACTTCGAGCTTACAGCAGATAACGGCGTTGCAGCTGAAGGTACAGGATACTTAAGAAACACTTGTCTCATAGAGTTCTTGTTAAATGACACCTACGGTGACGGCTGGAACGGCTCAACATTGACAGTAGCATTCGACAATGGCGATGCATCACAGACCTTGGATTTCCCTTCAGGCAACAACAAAACTCATGTCTTGGAAATCGGTTCTGGTGTTAAGGTAACAGTATCTTTCAATGTAAACGGTAACTATTGGACAAATGAATGTTCATACAGCATCAAATATCAAGACGGTGACGAAATCTACAACTCAAACGGTGAACCTACTTCAGGTGTCAATACAGAATTCGTCGTCAACTGCGGAGGCGGTTCAGTAGAAACATTCGACCCAGTTGAAAATCTTGAAGCTGCTGTCGATATGAATCAAGTAACTCTCACATGGGAAGGTTCAGCAGTAAAATACATCGTTGAACGTAACGGTGTACAGGTAGCAGAAACAGAAGAGACAACATTCGTCGATTCAGAATTGGCAAACGGTACTTATACATACGCAGTAACAGCTGTTTATGAACAAGGTCAAGCTATGCCTGTAATGGTGTCAGTTGAAATTGGAGTTGGCGTTGACGAAAATGCAGTGATGTTCGCCATCTATCCAAATCCTGCAAAAGATGTCATCAACATCAACACTAACGCTGTAAGATATGAATATCAATTGATCAACGGTCTTGGTCAAGTCGTTATCAGCGGAACATCAAACGGTGCTCAACAAATCAACATATCTAACATTAACAAAGGTATGTATTTCTTGAAAGTCATCGCTGATGGCGAAGCAAGAATCAATAAAATCGTTGTTGAATAAATAAAATATTGAATAACATAGGGCGGAGTTTATACTTCGCCCTTTTATCGTTAATAATAAACATTAATAATCAACTAAATGAAAAAATTATTTCTATTCGTAGCAATGTTCTTGTTAGCATCAACATTCGGTTATGCACAAGAATGGGTCGGTGTAAACAAAAGTACGCCTGTTAGAATACAAGAGACTTTGGTTTCGTCTTCAGAAGAAGAAATCGTTGTCGATGTTAAAGTAGCAGGTTTCTATCAGGAAGCCGTAAAGACTCCTAACGGAAGTCAGCTTATCATCAGCGGTGAAGACATGGCATCTATGCTCATCAAAGGCGCGCCAGATCTCCCGATGTATCCAATCTCAATGATTATCGGCGACAGAGCTGAGATGGAAGTATCTGTCGTGAAATCCAATTACGTAGATTTCGAAAACGTCGAAGTGGCTCCTTCAAAAGGTAACTTCAGTCGTCAGATCAACCCAGCTGACGTGGAATATGTTTATGGCGAGATGTATCAACAAGACGCTTTCTATCCGGCAACACAAGCATCATTGGAAGCACCTTATATCTTAAGAGATTTCCGCGGACAGAATCTCATGGTTTATCCTTACGCTTACAATCCTGCAACAAAGACATTACGTGTTTATACAGAACTCCGCCTCGCAGTCAAGAAAGTTAGCGACAATGGCGAAAACCAAAAAGTTACTCGCAGAAGTAATAAGATTTCTCTCGATAATGAGACAAAAGCTTCTTACGAACGTCGTTTCATCAACTTCGAAAATCAAAGCAAATACGAATTCTTAGTTGACGAAGGTGAGATGCTCATCATCTGCATCGATGAATATATGGAAGCAGTACAACCACTCGTAGAATGGAAAAACATCTCCGGTCGTCCAACAACAATGGTCGGTGTTTCTGAAACAGGCACTGACGAAGCAATGAAAACCTACGTCCAAAATTATTACAACCAAAATCCTAACTTCAGATATTTGTTGTTAGTTGGTGAATACAATAACCTGCCACCTCACACAATGACATGGGAAGTTAAGTCAGACAACTACTACGGAATGTTAGAAGGTACCGACTATTATGAAGAAGTATTCGTAGGTCGTCTTTCTGTCAACTCTCTCGCTGACGCTCAACATCAGGTTGGCAAGATCATCCATTATGAACGTGACATTGACGAAACAGCCACATGGTTGTCGAGAGCTGTCGGTGTAGCTGCTAACGAAGGTACAGGACATAATGGTGAAGCTGACTACGTACACATGAACTATATCCGTGATACACTTATGAACTACACCATCACTGAAATGTCGCAGCACTATGCATACGTTAACAATCCTACAGCTGCCAATATGATTGCCGACTTCAACATAGGTGCTAGCGTTACAAACTACTGTAACCATGGTTCTCCAGACGGCTGGGCTGTAGCAAACTTCAGCAATACCCACGTACATCAATTAACAAACGACAACAAGCTTTCATATATCTGGTCTGTAGCATGTAATAATGGTCAGTTCGACTATCAGGAATGTTTTGCAGAAGCATGGATGCGTGCAAAGAACAATTCTACAGACGAACCTACAGGCGCAATCGGCGGTATGTTCTCATGGATTTCACAACCATGGGTTCCTCCAATGTACGGACAAGATGAGATGGTCGCTATTTTAACAGAATGGCGTCCTGGTTACAAACACACTCTCGGCGGCGCATCAATGAACGGTAATATGTTTGTTCTCGACATGTCTCCAGAAGATGCAGGCGACACTCACAACTCATGGTTACTCTTCGGCGACCCTTCTATGATGATAAGAACTGAAGCTCCAGAATCAATGGGTGTAACAACACAGCCTTCAACTCTCGTTATCGGCATGTCATCATTGGTAGTTAACGCTGACACCGACTTCGGTATCGCTACATTGTCGAAAGACGGTGAAGTGTTAGCATCCGCTTACGTGGAAAACGGCGTTGCTGAACTCGAGTTCCCTGCTATTTCTAACGTCGGCAACTTACAACTCGTTGTCATAGGTTATAATAAAGTTACTGAAGTCATAGACATCGAAGCAATCCCAGCTGACGGCGCATTCTTGATCTACGACTCACACGACTTTAATCAAGCTGACGGTCAGATGGACTATAACGACAACATCAGTCTCAGCTTAGACATCAAGAACGTCGGTAACGACCCTACATCAAATGTCACAGTAGAACTTTCAACAGAATCAGAATACATCACAATCACAGATGCAACAGCTTCAATCGCTTCTATAGCAGGCAATGCAACAGCAACACTTGCAAATGAATTCGCATTCACAGTAGCACCAAACGTTCCAGATCAGGCAAAGATTGAATTCATAGTCACAAGTTCAGATGGAACAGACACATGGGTAACATCATTCAAGGTTACTGCAAACGCACCAATACTTAACATTAATGATGTAGAAGTAGACGGCGACGTACAAGCTGGCGGCACAGCAACTATCAGCCTTACATTTATCAACGAAGGCAATAGTGCAGCTTACGACATCGTCACTGAATTGATGAGCAGCTCACCAGACATTACAGTCACAACAACAAAGATTGAGACAGAAGAAGTTGCAGCAGGCGAGACATATACAGTGTCATCAGAATTCGCAATAGCATCAACAGTAGAAAACGGCTCAGTATATGAAATCATCTATTCAACATTCGCTGACTTTGCAATATTCACATCAAAAGAAATTATCACTATCGGTAATATTATAGAGAGTTTTGAAACAGGTGACTTCTCAGCGTACGATTGGGAATTCGGCGGCAGTGCAAACTGGACAATAGAATCGACAGGAGCTTACGACGGAACATATTGTGTAAAATCAGGCACTATAACAAGCAGTCAACAATCTGTACTTAAAGTTCAACTCGAGGTTCTCGCTGACGGCGAAATCAGTTTCTACACTAAGGTATCTTCAGAAAGCTATTACGATAAATTATTCTTCTTCATCGACAACGCTGAAAAAGATAATTGGTCAGGAGAAGAAGGCTGGACTATGTCATCATTCCCTATCACAAAAGGTACACATACAATCGAATGGAGATATTCAAAAGACTATTCATACGATGAAGGTGAAGACTGCGCATGGGTCGACATGATTTCATTCCCTCCAGTCAACATAGTCGAAGCTCTCAGCCCAGTTGAAAACCTCGCCGCTGAAGTAAACGCCTCTACAGTTACATTATCATGGGACGCATTGTCAGGTGCCGACGAATATATAGTACGTCGCGAAGGTGAAGAAGTTGCAACACAAACAGAAACAACATTCACCGAGACATTGGCAGAAGAAGGCGTTTATGTTTACAGCGTCATTGCAAGAAACGGCAACAAATATTCAACACCAGCATTCGTGGTAGCAAACATCAGCACAACAGGAGTTGGTGAAATCGAGAACAACAATGTCGATGTTTATCCTAACCCAACAACAGGAATCTTGTACGTCGAACTTGATGTCAACTTCGACGCAACAGTATACAACTATCAAGGTCAGGTTGTCTTGAGAACATCAGACAACAACGGACAAATTGATATGTCAGGCCTCACATCAGGAGTCTACTTCGTACAAATCAATACCGGTAAGAATATAATGATAGAAAAAGTTATTATAAAATAACGGTGTTTGTTTTTTCATCTTTTATGAGAACGAGAGAGGATTATTCTTCTCTCGTTTTTTTTTGATATATTTCACCTTGAATAGAAAAAAAATATCTACATTTGCAAACACGATATGTGATAATCAATCAGCATTAAATTAATTAAAAATTATAAAGATATGAAGAAAAATTTATCTTTGTTAATCAGAGTTTTATCATTAGCTTTGATTGTTTGTCTTGTTTTCTCATGTAGAAAACAGAATGTAAAGCAGGTGAATATCGACAATCAGTTTGCCATTTCGGTATTTTCCGACACCATTAAAATCGGGGATCTCATAAACAATATGGATTCAACGGTCGCAGAATACATCAAAGTAAAAGAAGACGGAAGTATCTACGCATATTTTTCGGATTCCGTCAAGAATGCAGTTGTAGCTTCTGATATTTTGTCAGGATTTGATGACGTGAACTTTGAAGTCGAAAAAGTTGAGTTTGAGATACCAGACTTGCCTGACCTACCTGACCTGCCTGACTTTCCGGACTACAACATAGACACTACCTTTATGTTAGAAGGCATTAAACTACCATTCGAATATGAGGGCTATGAGATTAATAGTGTAGTATTGAAAAAAGGAACGATAGATATGAATATCGCCTGTGATCTGGATTATATCAAGCAAGTGTCATTGTCGACCGCCAACATTGAACTATCAAATGGGGAAGACCTCGTTATTGACATCAATTTCGAGAATGGCAACCAGCAAAATATCAGTATCGACTTGAGCAATTGCAGAATAACGCCTTTAGACGGAAGCATAGAATTCACTTTGACAGCAAATTTAGTCGTATCGTTACAAGAGTTCGAGAACATTGGAGGTATGTATACATTTGATATGGATGGCATCATCAAAGACATCGAATTTGAAACAATTGACGGTTCCATTCAAGACACGAGATTCGACTTTGACGGAACAGAAGAGATCACTTTAAACTTCCCTAACCTTTATGGAGACTTAAGCATAGCAACACCGGAGTTCAACATCAACTACATCAACACCTTCGGATTCGAGGCCGACGGTTTTATAGATTCATTATATCTTGGAGAATCTTCAGGTGATATGACCTCAATCATTAAAGACTGGAATAATGTTGAAATAGTATTACATTTAACGGATGAACATTATGGTGTCATCTCTGACTTGGACGAACAATTGGTCGACAAGATAGATTTACTTAAAGATTACTCAAGCATAACTTTCAAAGGCAACGTCGTATTAGGTTGTGATAATGTATCAGATAATATGATTTCTGACGACTCTCACATCGACATCATCGCCGATCTCGCATTGCCATTAGAATTTAACATCGAAAACCTTTCTTTCATCGACACTCTCGACTTTGACTTAGATTTAGGTTCTGGCATGGAAAACGAAAGTGACGAAAGCATTCATGTTGAAGACATCTTTGATGAGATAGAGTTTAAATTCGCATTCGAGAACGCACTGCCTCTGCAAATAAAACCTCAGGCATATATGTTAATGAACAACCAACTCATCGACTCGTTGTTTGATGGCAACACAATAATTCATGCCAATAACCACGGTAACATCACAGAAGACGTATTAGCAGTTCTCATAACCGGAGAGAGGTTACTCAACATACAAAACGCAGACAAAATACTACTTAACATAGCTATTTCATCACTCGGCGAAAATGTGGTAATAAATACCAACGACTATTTCCACTTGAGAATAGGTGTCAAAACAAAGACAACAGAAATATATTTGGATGATTTTAACTTTTAAAAAGACAGGATATGAAAAAGATATACAGTTTATTGACAATAGTAGTATTATTGTTTGGCAGCTTTAAAGTTAATGCACAAAATGACGGCATCGCAATGACATTGCTTCCACATCTGTCGTATAACAACTATTACAACCCTGGCATTCCTATCGACCAGAAGTTCGTCGTAGGAGTCGGAATCTCAAATATTAACTTAGGATTATATAATTCAAGCATCAAATATAAGAATCTATATAACTTCGACCAGGACGTACCAACATCATTAGACCTTAATAAATTTATCAACAGTCTCGATGAACATGATAATTTCATCAATTCTAACTTCTCGTTAGACTTATTACGTTTAGGAATGAGATTCAACAAATTGTTCATCGATGTTAACTGGAGACTCAGATTCAATACAGAACTTCATTATTCGAGAGACTTCTTGGGATTCTTCATCAATGGTAACGGTCATTATTTGGGACAAGATAATCCTGCCGATTTCTCCATAGGTATCGATGCAAATCTATTTACTGAATTAGCCGTCGGATTACAATATGACATCACCGACAAACTGACAGTAGGCGTCAGACCTAAATTATTGAACGGTATATTTAATGTATCTGTAGATGATGACAACACTTTGATATATACTGATCCTAACACTTACGAGATGACCGCCGATGCAAACATAAACATCAAAGCAGCTACGGTATTTGACGTTGACATCAAAAGGATGAGTGAATTCAATAATTATATCAACCTCGATTCTATAGGTTTAGACGAACTCCTCAACTTCAAAGAAAACTATGGCTTCGGTGTTGACTTCGGCGCATCATACACTTTCAACAAACACGCTGGTGTCGCATTAGGAGTATATGACTTAGGATTCATAAAATGGACCGATGTAAAAGAAAAACATAATCATAAAGACAATGTCATAATCAACGACGCACTTGTAGATGACATTAACGACGTTTTGAATATGAACATTGACCTGACAGAACTATATTCAGGCATGATTAAAGATGTCTGGGGCGACGACTCACTCTATGTCGGAGAAGATTACAAGACATCATTGAAAACCAGAATCATGTTACAAGGCTACTACGAGCTTATGCCGATGGCAAGATTCACAGCAATAGGTCAGATGTATTATATCAACAAACAATTCCGCCCAGCTCTCACAGTGGCATATAGCGGTTCATTCTTCAGATTCCTGAACTTCACTGCAAGTTATACCACTTCCAAATATTCAGGCAATTATGTTGGAGCCGGATTAAGTCTTAACTTCGGACCTCTTAACATATACGCCGTGACAGACAATATAATGATCTTAACAAAAATCAATGCTTCAACTGCTGAATTAATGACATCCTACGATGCAGCTAATGTCAGGTTCGGTATAGTCTTTACCTTGGGGCGAATGAAAAAATAATGTTATAATAATTATCTGAGAGCGACATCTAATTGCCGCTCTTTTTTTATATTTGCAAAAATTTATTTAAATATGAGAAAACTGTTTTTATCAATCGTATGTTTGTTTATATCACAAACTATTTTTGCTCAAGAATGGCATTCCATCAACACCAAATCAGAAGAAAGCTATTCTACAAGACTTATTAAATCGACTAACGAATCTGTTGTTATTGATTTGTCGTTAAATGGTTTTTACACAAATCAGACTTCATTACCAAATTCCGTAATCATCACTAATGAAGACATGGCTCCTCTCTCGGAAGCCGGACAACCCAACATCCCATCACTTTCCATACCTATTATAATTAATGACATGGGCAAGATGGATGTCAGAGTCTCCAAGGTAGAATATCTCGAATATAACGATATTGAGATAGCTCCATCAAAAGGTGAATTTCCTCGCAGCATAAATCCTGACGATGTTCCTTATACATACGGAGACGTCTACCAACAAAATGAATTTTTCCCTGCAACAAACGTAAAATTAGATTCACCATATATTTTACGTGACTTCCGCGCACAGAACATCATCGTCACGCCTTTCGCATATAATCCTGTCACAAAGACATTGAGAGTTATGCATAAAATGACAATAGAAGTTGTTTCGACAAAAGAAGAAGGCGAAAACGAATTAGCAAGACGTTCTAATACAATAAATATGGATTCCGAATTTGAGAAGATATATTCGAACCGTTTCATCAACTATAAGGAATCGGGCGCGAAATACGATATTATAGAAGAAGAAGGTGACCTCCTCATTATCTGCCACGACGCCTTCATGGATGCTATGCAGCCTTTCGTAGAATGGAAAAGAGCTACCGGACGTAAGACGACTATGGTAGGAACAAGCGTAGCCGGAACTTCAGCAGACAATATCAAGAATTATATCTCATCACAATATGAAGACAATCCAAATCTCGTCCATGTTCTGTTAGTCGGAGATTATCAGCAATTGCCAGGAAAATACCTGACTATGGGCTCAGGTTATTATGACGATTACTCAGGTTATTCCGACTGGTGGTTCGGACAGTTAGAAGGTGACGACCGTTACAACGAACTCATCATCGGTCGTTTCTCAGCCGAATCAACAACTGACGTAACAACACAAGTCAACAAAGTAATCCATTATGAAAAAGACATCAACGCTAATAATGCGTCATGGCTTAGAGTTGGACAAGGTGTCGCTAAAAGGGAGAATATGAACGGACATAATGGAGAAGATGATTACGAACACATGGATAATATCAGAGAGGATCTGTTGGGTTATCATTATACAACAGTTCACCGCGACTACCAAAATGTTACCGGCGTCACGTCCTCGGCAGCCATTATCAGCGAACATATCAACGAAGGTGTAGGCATCATCAACTATTGTAACCATGGAAATCCTACAGGTTGGGGTGTTTTCAGCTACAGCAACTCTCACGTCAACGCCTTGACAAACGACTACCAATTGCCTTATATCATCTCGGTAGCTTGCAACAATGGCGAATATACATACTATCAACCTTGTTTTGCAGAGACATGGCTTCGTGCCACAAACGTAAACACTGGCAATCCTACAGGAGCTATAGGCGGAATGTTCTCATATATCTCACAACCATGGATACCTCCGATGTTCGGTCAGGATGAGATGATAGATATTTTCGTGGAATCATATAACAATAACATCAAGCGTACCATGGGTGGTGTTTCTCTTAACGGCAATTTCAAAATCTTAGACTTAGGACATAACAACACCGCATATTATGCTACATATAACACATGGACACTCTTCGGTGACCCGACACTCACTTTGAGAAACGACATTCCTGAAACAATGACAGTAACTCATAACTCTGAGATGTCAAAACAAGCAACAGGATTCGTTGTGAGTGCCAATAATGCAGAAGGCGCAAAAGCGACCCTCACAAGAAACGGAGAGATGATGGGAACAGCAACAATAGAAAACGGTTCTGCATTGATTACTTTCGAAGCTCCAATGACGTTAGGAGAAGCTACACTCACAGTGTTCGGATACAATAGAGTGACTTACCAGACAACTATCAACATCGTTGAAAACGCCGATGAACCTTTGATGGTTAACGTTACCGCAAATAACGATGTCATCATGCCTGGTGCATCTGTGATATTGAATGCAACAGTTTTCGGAGGCACTTATAATTACACATATTCATGGTCACCGACAACGGGCGTTAACGGTGTCAATTCTCCAAACCCTATTGTCACACCATCTCAAACAACGACATATACATGTACGGTCAATGATGGCGAAGAAACTGCAACTGCCTCAATAACAATTACGGTAGTATGCCCTCCTTCAGATATTGAAGCAGAAGTGAATGGAAGCAACATTACCCTCACATGGAACGAAACGACACCTGATGCAGTTTATAACATATACCGCAACGACAGCAAAATAGCATCAAATATAAACGCTACTTCATATACCGATGAAAATCTCGCAGAAAACAGTTATATCTACAAAATAACTTCTGTTTATGAGAACTTAGAATCACCAAAGAGTGAAGGCGTAGAAGCTATAGTGTACGAACTGTCGGTGTCAACATTCGCCAACCCTGGATTTATAGTGAAAGGCGAATCGACAGAGATATTCGCTTACGTCGATGGTGCGAACGGTAACGTGTCTTACTCATGGACACCAGCCGAGTCACTCGAAAATCCTAACGCCTCATCAACAATAGCGACTCCTTTGGAAACTACCGTATATACTGTCACAGTCACTTGCGGAAATCAATCAGCAACAGCAAGTCAACAAGTTAAAGTCCTCGTAGAACCTCAAAACGTAAAAGCGACAGTAGAAGGAAATATCGTCACTCTCGAATGGGACGAAGTTGAGTTAGCAGAATATTACACAATATCTCGCGACGGTTATGTATATGAGACATACGTCCCTACAACGACATACGTTGACAACGAGGCTGGATTCGGTAATCATTGTTATACTGTACAATCTGTTAATAATGCATTCGTCTCACCTCATACAGAGGAAGTTTGTGTTGAAGTTGAAGGATGTGAATCTGCTAAGAATCTTGAAGCTGAATTTTACGAATATGCAGGCGAGTATGGAGCTGTGATAAAATGGGACAGAATAGAATCATCACTCAACCTCACAGAATATAGAGTTTATAGAAGTACCGACAATGTAACTTACGAACAAGTCCAGAATTTAGTTAATGTCCCAAGTTTAGATCATTACGAATTCTCTGATATGATGTGTAAAGACGGTACATATTACTATAAAGTGACAGCATACTACGCCGACATCGACTGTGAATCTGAATATGCTTTAGCAGAAAACTCTGACGATGACTTCGTAATGGTTGAAGTAGTCTCTGTTAATGAAAACATCTATAATCAGGTTAAGATATATCCGAATCCGGCTAAAGACAGAATTAAGGTTGAAGCCGAACATATCAAGACATTGACAATCGTCAATATGACAGGACAAGTCGTAATGAGTCAAGAGACGAACTCAGATGAGATGACACTCGACTTGAGCGATTTTGAAACGGGAATGTATATGTTACAGATCGTGACAGAAACAGGAGTTGTTACAAGACAAATCAACATTATTAAATAATTTTAAGGGGGACGCTATGAAGTCCCCTTTTTTCTTTAAGGGGACTTCTATAAATTCCCCGTTTAAATAAATTTTTACAATCATATTAAAAACTTTTGCGTGCTTTATGTTTTTTCTTGGAATCTTTTCGTCTTTCTCTCAATCACATAGCTCGCTATGCTCTTTCGAGAAAAACAAAAATCTTCTCAAAGATAAAATCATAAATCACTCGCAAAGCAATTTATAGAAATCCCCTTAAAAAAATTAATGATATGGAAATAAAATTTATAGGAGCAGCAAGAGAAGTGACGGGCAGCAAGCATCTTATCACGACACGTCACGGAAAGAAGATATTGTTAGACTGCGGAATGTTTCAAGGTAAAGGTCTTGAGACTGACGTGTTGAATAGAAACACTATGGTTGACCCGGCCGAGATCGACCATATCATTCTCACCCACGCTCACGTCGACCACTCAGGATTGATACCTTATTTCTATAAGAGAGGTTTCCGTGGTTCTGTGATTTGTACGCAGGCAACACGCAACCTTTGTTCAATCATGTTGCCCGACAGCGGATTCATACAGGAAAACGATACTCATTGGTTTAACAAGAAAAGAGCTCGTCAAGGCTTGAAACCCGTCGACCCTATTTATACGGAGAAGGACGCTCACGCTTGTATGGAACTATTTATCAGCGTGCCACTTAACCGTCAGTTCCATATCGACAATAATATAAAGGTAAAGTTCACCAATACAGGTCACTTGCTCGGAAGTGCCGCAGCTACGATAGAAATAGACGAGTTCGGTGAAGTGACAAGAATTGGTTATACAGGCGACATCGGTCGTAGCAACAACTACCTGCTACGCGCTCCCGACGCTTTCCCGCAATGCGATTATCTTATCGTTGAAAGTACTTACGGCGACAGACTCCATCAGAACAAACAGCTCTCGGAAGACGAATTGTTAAGAATCATCAAACATACTTGCGTGGAGAAAAAAGGAAAACTCATCATCCCTTCATTTGCTATCGGACGTACACAGGAAATCGTTTATATCTTGAACAATTTCTACAACGAAGGAAAACTTCCATTGATTCCTATTTATGTCGACAGTCCTTTAGCTGTCAACGCCACGAATATCTTCCGTCTTCATCTCGACCTGTTTAATAAAGACGTGGCTGAAGTCCTTGAACATGACGACGACCCATTCGGATTCGGAACATTGAAATATATCACTAACGTCAATCATTCCAAATCCTTGAACGCAAGAAAAGAACCTTGTATCATCATATCAGCTTCTGGCATGATGGAAGCCGGTAGGGTAAAACATCATATCGCAAATAATATCGACAATCCTAAGAACTCTATTTTAGCAATAGGTTATTGTGCACCTACTACACTCGGAGCACGAATCCTGAGAGGCGAAAAGGAGATCTCCATCCATGGAATGCCACATCAGGTTAATGCGGAGATATTCAGTATCGATGCCTTCAGCGGTCATGCCGACTATCAGGAGATGGAACAATATCTGCGCTGTCAGAATCCTGAGA
Source organism: Lentimicrobiaceae bacterium (assembly GCA_015061365.1). Taxonomy (GTDB): domain Bacteria; phylum Bacteroidota; class Bacteroidia; order Bacteroidales; family F082; genus Limimorpha. The sequence goes on from SUWS01000012.1 coordinate 46,695, forward strand.
AAGTCAAGAAAGTGTTTATCGTTCACGGCGACTACGAGGCACAAGTTCCGTATAGCAAGGTTTTGGAAAAAGCAGGATTCAAGAATATTGTGATACCGAAACCGGGAGAAAGTTTTAAAATTGAAAATCTGTAGAGACGTGACACATTACACCTTGTTAAAATAAACAATATGTAATTGGTGCGTCTCAGAAGAATTACCAATACAAAAACAACGGGCAACAGTCATCAGACACTGCCCGTTACTTTTTGATTTTAGAAATCGTATTCTTATTTCTTCACCACTTTCTCTATCGTATGATTATTGTGAGTGTCAAATATCTTCACGAAATAAATTCCTTTTGTCAGATTACTCATGTCGATGATATTGTTTGAATAATATCCGACTATACGTCCTGTCAGATCTGTAATCTCTGCGTGCGAGAAATCATGCATCTCAATGTTTAACATTCTATCTGTAGGATTTGGATAGACATTTAAATTAATGTCAGCTTCTTTAATATCTAAAAACCCTCTGTCTTCAAACATAACTTTCTGACTTTCTGAAGAGCCTGTTTCATAAACATTGTAGGTACATATTTTATATTCGTATGAACCGACAGGTGTTATATCTGAAAATTCAAAATTATTATTATCTTTCGGAATGCTCATAATTAGAGTGAAGTTGTCTTCAGAAGCTTCTTTACGATAAATGTTATAAAAAGTCTTTATGTTTTCTCCTTCCATCTCATCTTCCATATCCCAATGCAGATTGTGCGTGATTCCCCATACGTCAGTATCTTCCGGATTTTCAGGATCTATTTCTTCTGTATTTTCATCTTTCGTAAAATAAGTGTTTTTCGGACTATATGACGGACGAACATCACAATTATATACCATTGAAGTACATCCATCCCATGAGAAAAATACATTCTGAATACCATATATATTTGTACCATGAGGTGCGTCTTCATCAATAAAAGTGACATCGCTGCCCTCAGGAACAAACTGACTTATAAGTTCTCCGTTACGATATACTCTGCAGCTATCGGCATAGAGTACAACTCCACCTGTGTCTTGATAACCTAATGTTTCAACAGCGATACCTTGTTGAGTTTGTGTGTTCTCGTCCAACATCGGCTGCCATCCTGTAATTGGGGAATATATTCTTGCTTCTCCTGTCGTGGTCTCTCCTAATATCGTTTGCGGCACCACATGAACTTGGGCAGCATCTGAATTTAATGTTCCTGTAAACGAAGCCACAAACCAGAATGTTTTTTCTTCATAATTTTCTGCTAATTCAAGAATCTCAACATCAACGTAGAAGATAGGACGGCTGACATCGGAGAAGTCATTTTCAGCTACACGATATATATTTGCATTGCCGTCTCTAAAGAAACGATTCTCATCATCGCCGCCTGCAATTAAATTGCCGCCGTTGAGAGGGTCTCCGTCATAAATTGTTATATAAGCTCCGTTGATGGTCGAGAATGGAGTCGCTCCTTCATAAAGATAGAACCTAAGATAAAAAGCTTCGTAACAAGTAAACTTATCCATGACTTTGTAACCATTATCCTTATCAGCTGCAAACCCTAACGTTCCTAAGCCGCTATGCAATGAACATATATTCCAACCGTTATTGTATCCGGCGTTCTCGTGTGTGACAAGATCGCAATCTGGGTCTCCCCAGTACGGTCCGACATCTTCGTTTACCCACGAAAGACGGACTTTATTATCTTCAGTAAAGTTGCCTTTAACGTTTTTGACACCCATGCAATAATCGCCTTGAGCCTCGACAAATGTAATCCCGACAAATGTCAACAGAAGTAGAAATGTAATCTTTTTCATGACAAAAGTTTTAAATTATTCTTCTGCAATAATAATAATAATAATAATAATATCCAAATAATTTTATGAAAAAAATGTGCATTTTTTGTCAAGGGGATTTATAGAAGTCCCCTTAATCTTTAATCTTCCTTTTAATATATCCCACACCTGCGTAAGCGAGAGGAGTTCCGAAGACGACTTCTATTCCTAATTTCATGAAATATTGTGTCGCTATCATCATGATGATGTCGCGTGTAGTCATCGTTCCAATGAATGCTATCAACACAAAAGGGACGGTATCTAAGAGATGGGCAGCTATGGAACTTCCTATAGTCCTGAGCCATAAGAATCTTCCTTCTGTTCTTTTCTTGATCTTATCCATAAGCCAAGAGTTCGACAATTCTCCGAGAAGGAATCCTGTCAACGACGCTATGACGATTCTTGGCACGTAAGTGAAGACATTGTCGTAAGCTATCGCAGTACCTTCCAAATAATCCGGTGAAGGAAGCCAAACCGCCACCTGCGTGAAAATCATCATAATGATATTACAGAGGAATGTCATCCATATCACTTTCTTAGCTTTATGATAGCCCCAAATCTCCGTGAGGATGTCGCCGAGCATATAGGCGAATGGGAAGGTTATAGTACCTGCATCGAAATAGATGATGTCAAAAAAACTGATTACTTTCACCGCCATGATGTTCGACACTAAGTAAAGAGTGACGAATAGAGCGGTCACGACCATAAACGGCATCTCGCCATTTGTTCGGTTTTTTAAAGGGTTTTCCGAGACCTTGTTCATAATGTATGTTATAAATTATATTTTGCAAAGGTAAAAAAACAATCCGATACTTTTGCTATATCGGATTGTTTTTTTCAGATCAAAATGTTCATTTTATTTAAATGCGTTCTCCTTCAGTCCGTCACCTTTCAATGTGAGACGGTCAAAATATGAAGGTGTCGGTTTGCCGAGATATTTGTCCACATACATTTTAGCCATATATTGTCCGAGCATGAAGCCGTGACCACGCATACCAGCAATAAGATTATTCTCAGGGTCAACGATATAATGCGGTTCTGTATAATATCCCGACCAGAAAGCCTGGAAGCTTACGGCACCAAGTTGCGGGATCCACTGGCGGAATACTTCTGCGCATATTTCTATAAATGACTTTGAGTTATATCTTAAATCTTTGACGACTTCAGAGGCGTCTGTCGCTGGCGAGGCGCAACCTATAATCTGTCCTGTATGAGCGAACTGCTGACCATAGACAGCTGAGAATCCTTTATAATGACGACGATCGATAATCATGTCGAGAGCATCTCCGTCTTTACCTAAAAGCGGCAGTCTTCCGGTGATAAACGCCTGATGTTTGACGGGATAGAATCCAGTATCGACGCCAAGTTGTTTAGCGAACTCACCCGCATTAGAACCGAGAGCGTTAACGAAATGTTCGCAATGAAATTCAATAAACTCTTGGTTTTGATTATACACCAATGCCATGAAACCTTTGTCGGTGCGCTGTACTTCAAGTAATCTTGCATTTTCCAAGAGTACTCCGCCGTTCTGAGAAGCCACGTTTCTTATATACTCGATAACACGTCCTGGAGTAGCCTGCCAGCAATTCATAGTTATCAAAGCTGCCTGATATGTATCGAGATCAGGGTTGAAATAAGGCGAAATCTCTTTAGTGAAATCTTTCTTGTCGACCATATAACCTTCCGACCAAGCAAGAGACGCTTCTAATGCTTTATATTCTTTATCATCGTGGGCGAGACCAACATAACGTATCGGTTTGTAATGTATGTTAGCATGTTTCTGTATCTCCTTGAAAATCTCTTGATTCTGGTTAGCTATCTCTGCTATCTCCGGAACAGAAAATGCAGGGCGACCACCACCTATGTTACGCCATGAAGAACCGTGTTCATAATTGATAAGATAAGTCTTCTTTCCCGCCTCTGAGAAATAACGGAACGCCGCGCTACCTGTGATACCACCTCCGGCTATGAGTACGTCGCAGTCGATACGCTTGCTTGTCTTGTTAGCAGGAATAATAATATTGGTATTTGTCTTCGGCGGTTGCATCTCATTAAGCGTAACTTGATTCGAGAGAGGACCTCGCGGTGTCGATTCGCCTTGCAGCTCTATGCCGTATGAACGCAGGAGCTGACGAGCTCTCGGGACACAACGCTTACCTCTACAAGCTCCCATGCCAAGACGCGTAGTATGTTTCAATTCATCAACGGAAATAGTCTTCCTATCACCAACGATCTGTAATATCTTCTCTATCGTGACATCCTCACAATGACATACGAATTTAGGACCTTTCTCATAATCGGAGAGCGGTTTCATCTCTAACGGTTCAGGGTAGTTCTCCTTGACGATAAAACCTGTCACATCAGTCAGAACTTCATCTTCAATATCTATAGCTTTCACGCGAGCGACATTAGTCTTATTAGATTTCTTCATTATCTTTTCGATGATGCCCTCTCCTACTCTCTCGCCTTTATCGTTGATTAGATATACTTCAGAATTTTCTTCCGCCTCATATTCGAAAGGAAGGAATAGTTTGTTTTGTTTTATGTCGTAACCGAAGATGGCGAGACCTGGGCAATGCGAGACACATTCCATGCAGCCTATACATTTGTCGTAGTCAATCATCGGGACACTGCTCGTAGTAGGTTTCACGATGGCATTCTTCGGACATGAGAAAGTACAAGGATTACAAGCGAAACCGTAGATACAGTCAGCGATGACGAAATTACGCTCGCGCATTCTTTCCAAAGAAGGTTTGTTAGGTTTTTCCAAACGACGTAACGGTTTCTGTTGTGAGTCGATATATTCTTTTGAAAGAGCGAGATATTCTTCATAATTGACGGGCTTTCTCATCTCCATCGCAATCTCCATAGCGACCTGCTTACCGCGAAGTACGGCACATGTCCCCTCTCCTACCCTCACAGTATCGCCAGCGCCATAGACTTTCAATCCAAATATCTGTTTACCTTTTTCAAGGATCTGATTATCCGGCATCAGACCGGTACAGATATTAATTACATCTATATTATCTATAACTTTCTCTGTTCCTGGAATAGGCTTAAAGTTCTCGCACTCCGCCACTACAGCAGCCTTGATACCTGTATGGTCGTCGTTAGGAATGGCTCGTAACAAGACATGAGAAGTGTAAATTGGAACTCCGAGACGACGCAGACGGTTAGCTTGAACAGGGAAACCGCCTTCATGATCCATGCCTTCAATGATGGCAACGACTTTAGCTCCTGCTTGTATCGCTTGATATGAAGTAAGATAGCCTATATTACCAGCTCCGACAGAAAGTATTCTCTTTCCTAATAAAGTATGTTCCACGTTCATCATCTTTTGTACGACAGCGGCGGTATATACCCCAGGAAGGTCGTCATTTTCGAAGACTGGCATAAAAGGTACAGCACCAGTAGCGACGACTAAATATTCAGAATCGACGTAGAAAATAGTGTCGTCTTTAATATTCTTTACTGCAATACGTTTACCTTCGAGAAGATCCCATACCGTTGAATTTAAAAATATATTGGAAAGATCATCGCCCGCTAGGGTCTTAGCTATTTCAAAACCACGCTGTCCGCCATATTTCTGTTCTTTCTCGAAAAAGAAAAACTGGTGAGTCTGCATATTAAACTGACCGCCTATCATCGCATTATTGTCGATGACTATATTATCAATTCCCAACTCATTAAGATATTGACGACAAGCGAGACCGGCAGGACCTGCACCGACGATAGCGACTTGCGTATAATAGACTTTATTTGATTCTTCTTTAGGTTCTTCAAGTTCCGGAAGATAGTCATGAGGTATCTCCTTAACTTTCTTGACACCATCTACGGGTGTTATACATATACGCTTTATCTTACCATCGACGAGCATCTCGCAAGCACCACATTTCCCGATGCCGCATTCAAGACTACGCTCGCGACCATCGAGACTATGACTATGAACCGTGAATCCTGCTTGGTGCAAGGCCGCAGCAATAGTGTAACCTTTACGACCAACGACTTTATGTCCGTTATATTCAAATAATACTTCTTCAGACTTTGGAATATCCAAGATAGGGTGTTTTTCTATTTTGTTCATGGCATATTAATTTAATTAGCAAATATCTATCTGTTAAATAAAGAGAGTAATCTAACAGAATTGTCACGTCAAAGGTATAAATTATTTTTAAAAAATCAAAATAAAAAAAGGAGACCGAAGCCTCCTTTTTTAGAATTCTCGAACTTTAGAATTCTGGAACTCTCGAAGATATTTCTAAAGTTCCAAAATTCTAAAATTCTAAAGTTCTTATAACACTGTGATGCGTTCTGTTGCAACACCGTTAGCTGTCACGATGCGTACCATGTAAACGCCTGCTTCATATTGTCCCATGTTGAGGATTTCGCTGTCTGAGTTGACAACCTTGTCTAACATGACTTGACCTAAAGCGTTTGTTATTGTGATACGTTCGATGTTTTCTGCGCTGATTGTGACGTTATCCTTTGTTGGGTTTGGATAGATCATCATGCCTTCTACGCCGTTTTCATCGATTGATGTGACTGTTACCACTACGAAAGTCTCGTCGCTGCCGTATGCGTTTGCAGGATCTGATTCGCATGTCTCACCGCCTTCTTCATATACTGCTGTCATTGCATAATAATATGTGCCTTCTGCGACATCGCTATCGACGTATGTCTTAGTTGATGTTTCGCCGATGACTGTCATATTATTTTCTGATGTGCCGCGGTATACGTTGTAGTGTGTCAATTCGCTTGTTGCTCTCGCAGCGCCAACCTTAACAGGTGTGCCGCCGTTTGCGTTGTTGATCAATTCGACCGGTGCTGATGGAAGTTCGCCCTTCACGTCTGTCGTGACGTATGCTCTTACCATCCAGGTGTTGCTCAAACCTGCTG
>SUWS01000013.1 GCA_015061365.1 Lentimicrobiaceae bacterium
GAGAATCCAGATTCCGACTCGCATAGACGCATCACCTGATTCCGCAGACAGTGTCCTTCCTTCAAAATCCAGAGATGATCGGTAGGAAGGTGATGCATCTCATACTCCTTAATAATATTATATAACGGCTCGGTAGGGGAGACGTAAGCAAAAAATCTCTCATAATAAATAGGTATCTCCAAAAGATTCGGGTTGTTGAGCGGTGTCGCTAACAACGCCATGTCAATCTCAGCTTTCTCTAACTGATTGATAATCTCTCCGGTCGTGATTTCCTTCACATGAAGATTGATGTTCGGATTTCTCTCTTGTAAGATGTTGAACAATTTTGGCAAGATGTATGGCGCTACCGTAGGAATGATACCTAAGGTGACTTTGCCAGATTCCTGCTGAATCTCGTTAAGAGCTAACTCCTTAAATTGTTTAGCGTTGTAAAGAATCACCTTCGCCTGATCTATCAGATGTACCCCGATTTCTGTTGGCGCGATAGGTTGCATCTTTCTGTCGAAGATGCTGATTTCTAACTCCTGTTCCAATTTCTGTATCATCATGCTGAGCGTAGATTGCGTCACATGACACGCTTCGGCAGCCTTGACAAAATGACGATGCTTGTCGAGCGCAACGATGTATTCCAATTGTTGTAATGTCATAGTTTTATAATTAACAATTTACAGTTTACAATTAACAATTAAATTGTGATTGACAAAATCGATACAAAGATAGAAAATATCTGTTTGACTGATACATGTTTTTCGTAGTATTTTTGCATTGTCAAAATGAACAATAGTCGATGATGAATGTCTAATGACAAAAGTCTAAAGACTAAAGGTTAGTGACAAAATAAAAAAGTAATAATTAAATAAAAACAAACAAATAAATAAAATAGAACTATGGAAACAAACAACAACAACACAGTAAACGTAATGCCAAGAATTGGCGACAAAGCTCCTTCATTCACAGCAAAGACAACACAAGGTGAAATTAACTTCCCATCAGACTACAAGGGAATGTGGAAAATATTATTCAGCCATCCAGCCGACTTCACTCCGGTTTGTACCTCAGAATTTATGACATTCGGAAGTATGGCGGAAGAATTTGAAAAGCTCAACACTCAGTTGGTAGGACTTTCGGTTGACGGTTTGTACAGTCACATCGCATGGTTGCGTACCATCAAGGAGAAGATTGACTGGAAAGGCATGAAAGATATGGAAATCAAATTCCCTCTCATTGAAGACATCACTATGAACGTCGCTAAGTTATACGGCATGATTCAGCCTGGCGAGAGCACCACATCGGCAGTACGCGCTGTCTTCTTCATCGACCCGTTCGATAAGATTCGTACTATCATGTACTATCCGCTCGCATTAGGACGTAACTTCGACGAAATCAAGAGAGTGTTGATAGCACTTCAAGCAGCCGACCATTTCGGAGTAGCAATGCCGGCAGACTGGCGTCCGGGTGATGAGGTCATCGTTCCAACAGCAGGCTCATGCGGCGTGGCAAAAGAAAGAATGCAAAGCTCAGAAGATGAGATGCACTGCTACGACTGGTTCTTCTGCACCAAGAAACTAGACAAAGAAAAAGTGGAAGAAGCTTTGAATCTCTGATTCAATTGACAATTGACAGTTCTGAATATCTAATAATAAACTCAAAACTATCAACTACTCTAAACTCCAAACACTAAACTCAAATAATGAACAAACTAATAACAACACTAACGCTGCTGCTCTTTGTAATGGGGGCAGCAGCCTCTAACAAAGGAGACGAAACTATGAAAGCTACTAACATAACAAAAGAAGATTTCTTGACAAAGGTAATGGATTACAAGAACAATCCGACAGAATGGAAATATTTAGGCGACAAACCTGCTATCATTGACTTTTACGCATCGTGGTGCGGACCATGTAAGATGATGGCTCCAATCATGGACGAATTGGCGGCGGAATATGATGGTGAGGTATATATTTATAAGGTAGACACTGAAGCGGAACAAGAACTCGCACAGGTATTCGGGATACGATCCATACCTTCAATCTTGTTCATCCCTATGGACGGACAGCCGATGATGTCGCAAGGAGCGATGCCGAAAGCGGAACTCAAGAAAATCATTGATGAGAAACTGAAGAATTGAAAAACTTTGAACATTGAGCTTAGAACTTTGAGCTTTGGAAATAGAATTCTAAAATTCTATAGGCTCAAAGTTCTAAGTTTTTTTCGGATATTTTCTGTGCCAATCAGTGAAACCTGTGGTTTGTTTTTCTTTCCCACAAATTCCACTGATGTTCACGGATTTTCTCAGTTTCAAAAAAAGCCTCATGGCTCGCTGCTCACATCCTTTCTCAGATTTTCAGATTCTCAGTTTCTCAGATTCTCTGATTCTAAAAAGGGAGTCTGTTGTCCGTTGTCTGTTGTCCGTTGACATTCAAATCAACCTTCAACTTTCAAAATAATTATGAATTATGCATTATGCATTAAAAAAACTCTGAAACCTTAGAAATAAAATTCCAAAGTTCCAGAGTTCTAAAGTTCTAAAATTTTTTCTCAGATTTTCAGATTCTCAGTTTCTTAGATTCTATTTTAAAATAGGTCTTCCATGTCGATTTTTGCTATGATCTGGTCGCTGTATGTTCCCTCTTTCATACCGAATGTCGTAATCATTGTTGGGATGATGTTGCTTCGTGTGTTGGTCGCTTCTTTAAATACGCTGATACGATTCTGTATTTTCATATATTCTTCTTTGTCTAAGCTATAGAGATTCTCGCTATATTTTACTTCGCAAAGATTTATAGTATTGTCGGCTCTGTCTATGATGATGTCGATTTGTGCGCCTTTTTCGATGAGATTACTACGCCATGAATAATACTCTGTGGAAACACTGGCTATGCCTAATGCTGTTTTAATCTTTTCTATATGTGCTTTGCAAACTCTCTCAAATGCCAATCCATACCATATATTAATTTCTGGGGTGTTGATATTTCGGGTCCAGAAGTGTTCTTCCATTATATTTTTGTTTGCAAATGTATTATAGAATATTGTATAGAAATCTATTAACTGGTATATGGCTGAATTTGATTTTATCCTTTTTTCTCTTACATTGTTTTTCTGAAGAAAATCGCAGTAGATAAGGTCGGTGAGCATTTCACCGAGTTTCCCATTATTACTTGTTTTAAGTTCCGTGCTTATTTCCTCCCTCGTCATGCCTTTAGGATGTTTAGACAGTAAGGTGATTATTTCGAGGTAAGGGTGTGGGTGTTTGAATAGGGATGAAAATAATCTGCGATATTCCTTTTTCAATTCGGCGTTTCCGCTGAAGAATAATCTGTCTAATCCTGTTGCCGGACTATCAGTTCTTTCGAAAAGGCTCATGTAGTAAGGGATTCCGCCTATTGCCATGTATGTCTGCATGATGCTGAGTCTGTCCCATAAAAATTGAAATTAATATTTATGCAAATTTATGATATTTTTTTAAAAATAACACCGATAGCCTGCGAAAGTTGTATTTTTTTTCAAACTTTCGCAGGCTATCGATAAAAACTGCACTTAACGAATTAAAAATTGTTAACTTTCAACTTTCCATTCTATTTCACCCACTTCCCTTCTTCAACTTTCAAGACACACGTCCGTGTGACTCTACCGATGACGAATTCTAAAATTTTAGAACTTTAGAACCAAATTCTAAAATTCCAGAGTTCTAAAATTCTAAAATTCTATTTAACCCATTTCCCCTCTTCAACTGTCAATTGTTCATTGTTAACTGTTAATTTCCAGATGTATGTTCCCGAGTTCCATTTCGAGGCGTCTATGCTTGTGACTTCATCTGTAATTATCTGATGATGGATTATTCTTCCTTGCATATCATAGACTTGCAATGTAGCGTTACGCAAGCCTGTTCTTATATTCAAAACATCTCCGCCCGGATTAGGATAAGCCACGGCGAGATGCAGGTTATGAGCGTGAGCTTCTTCGATGTTGTCAAAACCAAATGCTGAGGCTGGGAATTTGGTGATATAAGAACAAAAATAATTTTCATTACCAGCCATTTCAATTTCACTTTCACAGTTAACTATTATTACTCCGTCTCTTGTTTTTATGATGTTATCAACCTGATCCAATTTATTATTACCAACACCATAATAAAGAGTAGATATTGTATCCAAATTATTATCAAGATGTTCTATCACAAGCCATGAATCATTTTCGTTAAAATATCCATTATATAATTCATAAACATAGCACAAGGAATTATCGTCTATAAGATCTACCGACGACAAAAAACTGGTGAAATCCCAGTCATATGTTCCTCTATCAATGTATTTAACCACTTCAAGATATGGCAGTGTTGAATTTACATCATCGTTTATTTCATACAAACGGACATCTTCATCATGTTGTGGGTTCTCATGAGACCTAATTTGAGTTGACAGATAGGTAGTATTATGATTACTTCGCTTGACTGTTATGTTTAGTAAATCATAATCACCAAAGTGTGGAATAGATTCTGGTACCAAATATCTTTCCTTAATAAGGTTGAAATCCTTGTCATAATATACAGCACATCCTGCCGCATTGGTACCATTGGATGCATTTCCAATCCGATAAAAAATATAACAAGAATCCGTCACAACAAAATGGTCACCACGATACCGGTTGGTTCTTAAACCTCTATCGTTGGCAGAACCTTTCCCATGAAGGACATCAGCTGCTTTACGATTTAATATCTCTCCGTTAAAATTCATTCTGAAGAAGAATAAGGTATCATTACCTCTTGAAGGATTATCAACACTTACAGACTTCCAATATGCTCCAACGATGTTATCATCCTCCTTAAAGGCCGTAAAGAGATAAATATTTCCGCTGAATCCATTCGGGTAGATCTCCCACTCTCCACCATGGTCTTCGTAAGTATCAACGGGCCAGCTATGCTCATAACTTTCTTCCACATTAAGATTGTCGTCTAACTTCATCAGTACTAATTTCCCATCTGATGGAGGATTGTCATAATTCTCAAAATGATTAAAACAATCAGGTGTATGTTCAGGACTATATGTTGTGAGCAAATACTTGTTGCCATTATTTTCAAAAGTATGACTAAGAGAAATCGTGCAATATCCTGGACGAAAATAATTTTGCTGTACTAAAATCTGACCTTTGTCGGATAATAATGTTGCACCAGGACTGGATGTCGCGACTGGTTGTTGTTGTACATCTTCTCTGAAAGCATACTTCGTAGGAACCAATAAATTACCATTTGACAATTCTGTCGGTTTCGCAAGAAATCGATAATATCCTAAAGCATCCGCTTCCCACTCTATTCCACATTGCCATTCTTGAGAAATTACACTGTTTATCCTGCAAAGAAGCAGAAACATAATTGTGGTTTTGTAAATAAACTTTTTCATAGTGATAAATATTTAAATTAATGATTTATTTTTTTGCCGTGATCTTTGAGCCATAAACCTTGAGCTGACATCCAATTCCAAAATTCCAGAATTCTAAAATTCTAAAGTTCTAAAATTCTAAAGTTCTTTAATCCATTTCCCTTCCTCAACTGTCAATTGTTCATTGTTAACTGTTAACTTCCAGATGTAAGTTCCCGAGTTCCATTTAGAGGCGTCTACGCTTGTGACTTCATCTGTAATTATCTGCTGATGGACGATTCTTCCTTGCATATCATAGACTTGCAATGTAGCGTTGCGCAAGCCGGTTCTTATATTCAAAACATCACCGCCAGGATTAGGATAGGCGACAGCGAGATGCAGGTTGTGTGCGTGGGCTTCTTCGATGTTGTCTGGTTCGAAACCGAAGGCTGTGGCTGGGAATTTGGTGATGCAGCTGCTAAAATAATAATCTATATCCAAACCAGTTTTATCATGAACAATTATCACACCGTCACTTACTCTCTTTATATTATATATTGCTTCTTTCATTCCATCATCGACACCGTAATAAAAGGTTGAAATTGTATCCAAATTATTGTCAAGATGTTCTATTACAAGATATGAATCTAAATTACCTCCTAAACCTTGATACAACTCGTAAACATAGCACAATGAATTATCGTCTATCAAATCCACCGATGACATAAAACTTGGTTGATCCCATTCGTCGGTTTTCCTGTGAATATAATTTACATTATGGATCCAGTTCGATTCTGCATCTATATCATCATCTAATTCATATAGGCAACAATCTTCATCACCGCTAGGATCGTCAGGACTTCTCATTTGCGATGAAAGATACGTGGTGTTGTGATTACTGCGACAAACATTGAAATCTCCTATGGTTTCACCATGATACGGATTGTTAAATTTTACATACCTTGTCCTCAACAAATTAAAGTCTTTGTCATAATACATAGCACGTCCCGCACCTAGATATGAGTTGTTAGGAGCACCGTCTCCCTTTACATAAAAGATGTAACCGTAATCCGTTGAGACAAAATGATCTCCACGAAAATAATTAGTTTTTAATCCTCTGTCATTCGCCGATTCTTCTTCTTCCAAATATCTATTCCCTTTTCCCACATCCACCTTGGCAACTTTCTTAAGCAACATCTCTCCGTCAAAATTCATCCTGAAGAAGAACAAGGTGTCATTACCTCTTGAAGGATTGTCATAACTCACCGATTTCCAATATGCTCCAACAATGTTACCGTCTTCCTCAAAGGCAGTGAAGAGATAAATATTTCCGCTGAATCCATTCGGGTAGATCTCCCACTCTCCACCATGGTCTTCGTAAGTATCAACGGGCCAGCTGTGTTCATAACATTCTTCCATATTAAGTTGCTCGTCTAACTTCATCAGTACTAATTTTCCATCTGATGGAGGATTGTCAGAATTCTCGAAATGATTATTGAAACAATTTTTCGTATGTTCCGGAGTATATGCTGTCAAATAGTATAGGGCGTTATCTTTCTCAAAGACTTGTCCGAAAGATATTGTACAATATCCAGGACGAAAAAAATAATTGCGAGCCAATTCTTCACCATCTCTTGACAATAACATTATTGAAGGACTCATAGTTCCATACTCTTGCGGGGTATTTCTAATGGCATGACTACATGGTATTAGTAAATTACCATTAGATAGTTCTGTGACATTTTCATAAAAAACATAACCCTCTAAAGAATCTGGTTCTATAGAAAATTGCCATTCTTGGGAATAAGTGATTTTAATCCCAACAAGGGACATTAAAACTGTAAGTAAAATAACTTTGCGTATCATAATTATAATTTTAAAATTACGCAAAATTAGTAAGAAAATAAATATAGTTAGTTTGTAAAATATCAAATAAAAAGAACTAACATTTTTAGAATCAGTCTTTTAAATATAATCTGTCAATAAGATATTTATACAGCAATTCGTTTTTTACTTCTATAATATTGCAGATTTTACTTCTTCTGGTTTTGATGGCACTATATGTGACGCCGAATAACGATGAAATTTGTTTGTCATTAAGGTCAATTAGCATCAGGCAAATATAACATAAGTCTTCTTTTTTCAACCTTGGATATTCCTTTGAAATATTAACGACAAAACCTCTAAGATTAAGATTCGCCGACTGAAGCAGCAAGTCAAAGTCATCCTGATTCATCTGAAGGTCCTTGTCATTCATAATTCTGAAACATATTTCAGAACCTAAAAAAGCATCCATTCTGACAGCTGCCTGTTCCTTATCTAATTTTTCCTTCATCAACAAAATCTCTTCATTCTGTTTCTTAATGATCTCAGTCTGCTTCTGTAACTCGGCGTTTTTGTTCTTTATCTTACCCGTGATGAGTGAGTGTTTGTAACTGATATTTCTGATGACATCGTCCTTTGTATTGATGTCATCAGTCATCTCATCTATTCTTTTGAGAAGAAGCCTGTTTTTCTTTAAATGTCTGTATCTGAAAAATATTGCTGTCGCAACAATCAATGCCAGTGATATAAGGGAAATTGATACAATACGTTTCCTTGCTTTGGTTTCTATAGCATTATGCTTGCGTTCGTTATACATATCGTTCATAGCTCTGATACGATCGGTACTGAAATTTGAATTAATCCTTTTCATTCCTAATTGTGCCACAATACCATCGTAATAGGATTTCTTCTCGTAATCGCCTAAAGAATCATATACTCTCGATAAATTAGTAGCAGAACCTAATTTTGTAAAGTAGTGGTCACCTTCCACCGACTTGCTTAAATAATAAATTGCCGAATCGTATTGCTTGCTGTTACACATCATCTCACCTATAAGCGCATAATATGCTTGTCTTACATTTTCATGTTCGATTATACCAAGATTGCTTCTCATTAAGTTCAATGCGCTGTCTCTCTCATTCTTATCATAGAACAGAATCTCAGCTTTAAGTTTATCCAAATCTATTTTATTCAGATGATTAGGATGTGCATCTAAACATTTCTGATGATAATACAAAGCGGAATCCGCGTCGTATGCACGATGTGAAAAAGCCATGAATTTATATACGATAGACAAGGCATGACCGCTATTCATCGCTTTTGCATAATCCAAAGCGATGGAATAGTGCGACAACCCAATCTTTATAAGATCATAATGAGTGTATATGTGACCTAACATCAGATGCGCATTACAAATACTAGTAAGTTTCTTTTTACTCTCTTTAGATTTGACGGAGTCGTCTTCCTCCAACATATAAACGAGCTTATAAAAATTCTCGCACGCAGTCACCATGCTATCCTGTTCAAACAAGCTCATGGCATAAGCAAACTGTGCTTCGTAGTCCAAGGTGTCGCAGCTCTGTTGTGCATTAACGGCAATCTGCCAAAATATAAGGAATGATATTAAAATCGATTTAGCTTTCATAGTTTTGCAAAAATAAGAAAAGTCAACGGACAACAGACAACAGTCAACGGAATTTTTTTTGAACGTTGAACTTTGAACGAAGGCTTTTGAACTTTGAACTAAGGCTATTGAACTAAGGCTGTTGAACTAAGGCTGTTGAACCAAGGCTATTGAACCAAGGCTGTTGAACTAAGGCTATTGAACTAAGGCTATTGAACTAAGGCTATTGAACTAAGGCTGTTGAACTAAGGCTTTTGAACCAAGGCTGTTGAACTAAGGCTGTTGAACTAAGGCTATTGAACTAAGGCTATTGAACTAAGGCTGTTGAACTAAGGCTTTTGAACTAAGGCTGTTGAACTAAGGCTGTTGAACTTTAGCTCATGGCTCAAAGCTCATGGCTCAAAGCTCAAAGCTCAAAGTTCAAGGTTCAAAGTTCAAGGTTCAAAGCTCATGGCTCAAAGCTCAAAGCTCAAAGTTCAAAGCTCAAAGTTCAAAGTTCAAACCAAAAATTATTCAACAACAATCTTCTTTGTTACATTATATTCTTCGTTGCTGATATTGATGAAATATATTCCAGGATTGTATTCTGAAACATTGATTTCTATTTCATTTGTTGCGGACGTGGCAAGCCGCGTCTCTACTAACATTCCAAGCGTGTTGTATATCTTGACTGTTGTCTGTTGTCCGTTGTCTGTTGACACTTTCACAAAGTCTTTAGCCGGGTTAGGATAGATGTTAAATGTATTTTCTGCGGTTGTCGTTTCCACAACGCCAATGCCTGCGCCATCTAATTCTACGACAGGAACTGATGTCATTTCATCTTCATATAAAGCCACTACGCTGATAATGTTCATATCATCTGCCGTGATATTATGTGACAACTCAGTCGTGTTTTCAGCTATTAAAATACCATTTTTATAGACATTGTATCCTATTGGAGCACCTTGCTCTGGAGCTTCAAATGTGATGCTTAGATTACCGTCTTCTATATTTAGATTCAAGTTCTGAACCGGATAGCAGTGGTCTGTGTATTCGTATGCAAAATGACTGTTGAAGACTTCTTTTGTTGTAAGGTTCTGTAACCATAAAGCCACTTCTAAATCGTTGATGTCCTGCATTTTTGTTGTCGACATATCATGAGTGAATTCCAAGCGTTGGTATTCGCCGGCTTCGAGTTCTATATCTGTGCCCGATACGCCACCTAACATTGTAAGCAGTATGTGACGGAATTCGCTTTCGCCATTAGCACCATTCTTTTCAATGACTTTTTCATTCACTGTTACGAAAGCCTTGACGTCACTCATATTTGCAAACGACATGAAGTCTGCTGTTACATGGAGAATGTTACCATCGATGTTGAATGCGCCTCTGACATCTGTAATGGCAGGAGTGTTATATCTGTCGTCGAGTGTTGTCTGGCTGACTGGCGTGCCTCTATCCGTACCATCTAACATTATTACAGGAACACCGGAAACTCCATAATATTGAGCTTTCGCATCACATTCAGGAGTATAATGAGTATCTACTGGTGATGGCCAACTTGTTGAATATTTTACGTATGTATATTTGCCTGGATTGTCGTTTGTGAGGGCTTTCATAGAAGCGTTGACGCTGACACATGGATGGCATGATGAACTTGAGAAGTGTTCTATCATAGGAATTCTTTGTGCTGTACCCATAGCGATGCTTAATTCTTTGTCAAATGTGTTGTCGCTTTCATTGTCGTCTGTTGTATTGTTGACAGCAGTGACATTAACCGTCAATGTCAAATCGTTTAGGCTTTGGATGTCGGTAGGCACGTCGAATGTTAAGTCTGTGCTTGTGAAAGGATCTATGTTTGTTGAGAAGTTTTGTGACACTTCTTCATAGCCTTCAAACTGATATTTTGCTGTGAGGTCTGTTACGACATTGGATCCGTTGTTCGATACAGAGAACGATACCTTATTTTCTCCAATTCCGATAATGTCAGCGGTGTTGATATTTGTGACAGCTACATCATTATCTTTCTGAACCGAAACGCATATATCGTCGAAACATGCATGCCATAAATGTTGGCTGTTGCCCCAGACATATACACAGAACTTCACGTTGCTCTTGTCCCAATCTTCCGGTAATGATACTGTTTCGTTAACTTCACCATTAATATACATGTCAAATAATGTTCTCCATAAAGGGAACCATGTTGAACCGTCGTCGGCTGATGCTGCGATACCCATTTCGAACATATTGAATGCTTCATAGAGTTCCATTGCATATTTGAATGACACCAAGAAATCTCCGACACCTGTGAGGTCGTATGCTGGAGAAACGACGCGAGCATAACCGTTGAAGTCAGGATAGCCTTGGTTTGAACTTACCACAGCAACTTCATTAGGTTCACCACCGGCGTGGTTAGAACTGCTGACGATTATACTGTTGTTGCCTTCGCCAGCGTAACTCCATCCTGAAGGAAGACCGGTTTCGTCAAAAGATTCGTCAATAAATACTTGTGCGTTTATTGTTAAAGCTAACATCAATGCAGATAATAATGATAATGTTTTTTTCATTGTTTGATGACTTAAGACGGGTTCTGTTTATTGGTTTCTCTCGTTATGAAAATAGTCAGAACCGCATTTAACTTGTTTTCATAACCATGACAATGACTGCTGAATATGACTTTTACTCCAATACATGAGATTTCTAACCAACATTCATTTCATTCCACAAAGTTAATGTTTTTACATTAATGTCCTGAAATAAGTTTATGTAAAAAGTAAACTTATTACATGACAAGTAAACACGCAGAAGTATCAATAACACTGTTCGGCAAAAAAAAGACGGGCAGAAATCGATTCTACCCGCCTTTTTTGAATTCTAAAATTCTAGAATTCTAAAATTTTAGAGTTCTTATAAAACTGTGATACGTTCTACTGCAACGCCGTTTTCTGTTACGATACGTACCATATAAACGCCAGCTTCGTATTGAGCCATGTTGATGATTTCGTTGTCTGATGAAACTTCCTGATCAAAGATCACCTGACCTAATGTGTTGGTGATGGTGATACGTGTCATGTTTTCAGCTGTGATATTGATGTTATCCTTAGTTGGGTTAGGATAGATTGTCAAATCTTGAACGCCGTTTTCTTCGATAGAAGTCAATGTTATTTCAACGAAGTTTTGACCGCTGCCGTCAGCTGCTGTTGCAGGTTCTGATTCATATTCAACGCCGTCAACTTCAGCGAATGATGTAACTTGATAGTGGTATGTACCATCAGCGTTGACTTCGTCGTAGTATGTCAAACTTTCTGTTTCAGCAATCTTTTCGTATGTGCCGCCATCGACTCTACGATAGATGTTGAAGTGGTCATATACACAGTAAGGGATTACCCATTCTAATGTAACGCCGTATGTGCCGTCAGCATTGTATGTTGCTTCACCTGTTAAATCGTAAGGAGCTACTATTTCGAATGGTTCTGCTTCATAGCTTACTTCAACTGTTTCAGCACATGACATTGCGTAATGTGTTGATGGATCTTCGCCACCGTAAACAACTCTTACATCATATTCATAGTTGCCGTATGCTAAGTTAGCGTCTGTGTATGATTCAGCGTTGAGAGGTTGTTCTGTGAGGAGTTCGCCGTTGCGATACAACATTACGCCGAGGACTTCTGCGTCTGCTTGTTCTGGTTCGTCTGGTATTGGGTTAGCGTCGCCTTCAACGTAAGCGCGGATTTGCCATGTGCCATAACCGAAGTCTGTGCCGTACCATTCTGAGTCGTACCATGTGAAACCGTCGTTCGACATCCAGCGACCGTTAGCTTCGCCGCAGTCGGCTGAGTGTGCAGCCACGAAATATCCTGTAGTATTGGAGAATTGAATCCATACGTTTTCAGTTCCAGAGATTGTTACAGGTGTTGTCAATTCGATTTCTTCATATTGGCCTGTATTGCTTACTTCATATTCTTGTACGTGAACTGTTGTACCTGGAGCGTAGTCGCCGCCTGTGTGGATACTTACGCCACCTGTGTGACCTTCATATACGTACATTGATACTTTTGTGATTTGAGTGCCTGCATATTGTGAGATTACGTCGGCAGGGAACATGATAGCCCAGTACATTGTCTGAGGTTCACCTGTGTTGTAATCCATGAAACCGAATGCTGATTCGTTGATGCCGTTGTCGTAGAATAACCATTCGCCGTCTTCGTCTCTTGTTGGGTTGCTCAACTCAACGTTGTCGAGGTTGATCCACCATTGGTCTGAACAATTGAAGTGACGGAATGCGATGTAGATAGCTTGACCTGCGTAGTCGCTGAGGTCGATAGTTCTTTCAAACCATTGTGTTTGGATAGAGCCTTGTTCTACTTCACCGCGTTCTAATGTTTCTTCGAAGATTGTTGTGAAAGCTGTTGCGTCTGTACCATTTGTTGTTGAAACAGCTACACCATAATGTTCTTCAAAATATGTATTGCTTTGACCGCATACAGCGTATGTGAGTGTAGAACCTTCTGTGATGGTGTATTTGTAGTTTGTTACCAAGTAGTTATCTGGATGTAAAGCGCCGACTGAGTTGTCGTATGACAATGAAGAAGCGCAGTAAGTGTTGTTTACACCGAATCCTTGGTTAGCGTGTTCTGAAGTGTTTTGCCAGTTGCGTAAGTCACCGTCAGCGTCTATTGTATTCCAACCGCTCAATGAACCATCGTCGAAGTTGCTTGCAAATTCATAGATAGGATCTTGGTTTTCATAAACAGGAAGTGTCCATGTTAATGTTGCTGTACCTTCTTCCATTGTAGCTGCCAAGTTAACAACGCCAGCGAAGTTGTCACATGCTCTGTATGTCCATGTGTATTCCATAGCTTCTGTTGTTGAGTTGTCAACGATAACAGTTGTTGTATATTCTTCGCCTTCTGTCAAACCTGTGACATTGAGTTGGAAGAATTTATCTGTGATGTCGTTAGCTACTGTTTCGCCTTCGAATACAACGTCGTATGCTGAACCTTCAACAGTCCACATTGCCCAACCTGTTGGTGATACGTAGAGACCTTCAACGAGTTCAGGTTTTGCTTCCATTGTACATTCAATTGTTGTAGCGTCCATGATTTCCATGATTTCGCCGTCAGCGCATGAATAATAACCTTCCAATGCGATTGTAACTTCGTAAGTACCTTTACGGAACTCTGTCCATGAGTATTGACCTGTAGCGTCTAATGTTGTTTCATAAACGTATGTAGGTTCGTTTACATTTTCCAATCTTACTGTTGTACCTTCGACTGAACCGCCGTCATCTGTTGTTACGTTGACAGCTACTGTAGTTGTCATGTCTTTGTCGATAGCGTTTGACCATACTATTTCTGAAGCTACTGGGATAGGACCGTCTGTTGCTGTACCTTTAACTACAACATTGTCGACACCGACACCCCAACCGCCGCTTTCTACTGAGCAGAATGCTACATAGATGGTATTACCTGCACATTCAGAGAGGTCGATAGTTTCATCGAGCCATGATGATGTTGTTTCGCCAGTCCATACATCTGTCCATGGACCTGTTGGTGATGTACCATATTTCACTGACAAAGTATTTACGCTGCCCCAGAATTCTGGACATACATAGTGGAAGTTAAGTGTTGGATTTAATGTTGATGACAAATCAAGAGCTGGAGTTACTAAATAGAACAATGAACCGTCTTCAGCGTAACCGCCCAATGTGAATGCTGAATATGCGCCTGCGTATGCTGTGATATCTGAATATAATGAAGAGTATGAATTGAAGTTACCATACTGATTTGCTGTAGCAGGATCTGAATATGTTGTCCATCCTTCTGGAAGTATATAGTATCCCACTTCGAAACCTTCATTAATCAATGTTACTTCTTCGCGTTTTGCGTTTGCTGTGTACATAGCAGCGACACCCCATTTATAAACGCCTGATTCAGCTTCTGCCCATGTAGCGTCTTGGTATGTTGTCTCTGTCAAGTTTTCTGCGAGAACGATAGGGTCGTTGTCACCGTTAGCTCTATAAACTTTATAGCTGTGGAATGTATAATCGCTTGGGTCGCGTGTTTCGTCTAATTTTATTGACTTGCCGCTCTTAGCGTCTGTGACTTCCAAGTTTCTGTTCATTGTCCATGCGACGTCAACGTTAGCACCGTTTTCTGTTGCTGTTACCTGAGCGACAGGGATGAGGTCAGACTCTTGTTCTTCAACTACGTTGATGTTTACTGAGAAAGCTTCTGTTGCAGATGCTACCAAGTAGTAAGTACCTGCTGGAACAGTCATATTATCGATGCTGTTGCGGTTAGCTCTCTTAGCACCGTCTGTTAATTCTATATTGTCGAATAACAAATGGAAACCATCTGTACAGTTGAAGTGGCGTAAACCGATATGGACTTCTTGTCCTGCGTATGCGCTAAGGTCAATAGTCTTATCGATTGCTTGATTGCTTTGTAATGATTCTTCTGATACTATGGTGAAGTTAACACCGTCAGTTGATACTATAACTGCATAATGTTCAGTATATGAGCAGCTCACCTTGTATAATAATTGCGATTGAGCTGTGATAGCATATTTCTGAGTGGTGTAGATGTAGTTGTCTGGATTCAATGCTACATAGTTAGCGTATGAATCTGATACGAGGCTGTGACCGGCTATGCCATAATTTTCATAGATATACCAATTTTGACCATCGCCGTCAGCGTCAATTGTTGTGAAGTCTGCTAAACTCATATCTGTGAAGTCATAGTAGAATGTTGTTGCGCCTTCTGGATCTTCAGGTTGTTCTGGATCTTCAGGTTGTTCTGGTTCTGAACCGCCTTCTGTTGACAGCACTGCGTTGTCGATAGAGATAGCTTCATTACCTGAGCAGTTGAAGTGGCGGAATGCGATGTGTATGTTCTTGCCTGCGTATGCGCTTAAATCAATTGTTCTGTGTGTGGCTGTTGTCAATGAGTTTGCATCTTCTTCAAATATCGTAGTGAAATCAATGCCGTTTTCTGAGACAGCTACACCATAATATTCATCTGACCAGTATGCGTTGCCAACGCGTACATCGTATGATAACACAGATGTTTCTGATATCGAATAGGTGTCAACGGTATAGATGTAATTGTTTGGAGTCAAAGATGTAGAATAGTATGAATAGGAATATAAACATGGTGTGATGTCGTCTACTGGATAATTATAACCAACCATCCAGTTTTCACCGTCGCCGTCAGCATCAATTGTATTCCATCCTGTCATTTGACCATCGTTGAAGTCGAATGAGAATGTTGTTGCGCCTTCTGGTTGTTCTGGATCTTCTGGTTGTTCTGGATCTTCGCCTTCTTCTGCACCGTAATAGTTGTCGGCACCAGGACCAGCTTGACCGTTGAAGTCTTCTGCATACAATGCTACTTTTCCGTTAGCACCTGTTACTGATGCTGAGAATGTTGTTTCTTCTGCGAAAGTGAGTTTATATACAACGTCAGCACCGTCTTGTTCTTCACCTGGCAATGTGTAGTCATTGTTCAAGTTAGCGAAGTCTGGTGTATGAGCGAAAGGATATTCTGTAACTTCGATAGCGTCTTGCCATGTGTCGCCGGCTGCTATTTGTGGTTCGCCGCCTTCACCTAATGACAATGCGATATTGTCGATACATACAGCGTCATTGTCGGAACACATATAGTGACGGAATCCGATATATACAGTTTTACCTGCGATATAATCTAATTCTAATGTTCTGTGTTCGTATTCATAGAATGATGTCAATGTTTCTTCCCAGATTGTGTAGAAGAATTCACCGTCTGTTGAATAAACAACACCGTAATGTTCTTCGCAGTAATCATAGTTGTTAGGCAATACATCCCATTCTAAGACAGAACCTTCTGTTATTGCGAATGTTGCTGTTGTAACGATGTAGTTGTCTGGGTTAATGCCACTGCCGCCTACCCACGATTCTGAGTAGATGCAGTTAGAACCGCCAACGCCTACGATGCCACCGTTACCTGTAGAGAGTTTCCAGTTCACGCCGTCACCGTCAGCGTCAATCAATCTCCATCCGTCTAATGTAGCGTTTTCGAAGTCTGCATATAAAGCATATTCGCTTTGTTCAGCTTCGGTTGGAGTTGCGCAAGCTTCTTCTGAAGCTTCTGATTCACCGGCTACGTTAACTGCTGTAACGCTGTAGCAGTATTCTGTGCCAGCTGTCAAACCTGTGGCGTTGTATGAATTTGTTGTTACTGTAGCAACTGTTTCAGTTCCGCTGTAGATGTTATATTCTGTAGCGCCTTCAACAGCGTCCCATGTCAAAGCTATTGTTGATTGGCTTGTTGCTGTAGCTGCCAAATTTGCTGGAGTTGCAGGAATCTCAGGAACTACCGCGCTGCCGTAACCTATCTTAACTATAGGTCTGCTACCGTTTGTTGATCCATTGCCTGCTGGATAGTCAGCGTAAGCTGCATTTGAATCATTTCCACGATAGTTGTTTGCTTTTGCAACAGTTGTGCTGGCAAATTTCATTGCGCTGTTGTATGATGATGCGCTCTTTGAAACTGCGATGGCGAGGTTTCTTGTTCCGCTATATTCGTATGGAGTATCTAATGTGAATGATTCCCATTCTTCTTCTCCGAGGAGGATGTTAGCTCCGGAATATACTAAAGTAAGTTCATCTTGTGGAACCCATACTGCTGATGATGAGTGGTTGTCATTGTCTGTTTCACCGATGTAGATTTCGATTTCGTCAGCGGTGAGAGTGTAACCTGTACCAGCGTTGACTGTAGCGCATTTATATGCCAAAGAAGTGATTGTCATTGCTTGACCTAACTCTTCTTTTGGATAATATGTTTCAACCCATGAGTATTTGCTTGAGTTTCTGAAAGGAGCTACAGAAGTTGACTCTGTTGTATTGATATCGCCTACCACAATGAAGTCGCCTTCTTCTGGGTTGACAGGTCCAGCTGTGTTTGTAGTAGCGCAAACGTCGGCTGTTGCTTCTGATTCGCCAGCTTCGTTAACTGCTGTAACATTGTAGCAGTATTCTGTACCTGCTGTTAAGTTTTCAACAGTGTATGTCGTTTCTGTCAAACCTGTTTCAACAGCGTCTGTTCCGAAGTAAACGTTATAGCTTGTTGCGCCTTCAACAGCGTCCCATGTCAAGACGATTGTTGTTTCACCTGTTGCAGTAGCAGCCAAGTTTGTTGGAGTTGCTGGAGCAGTTGGTTGTTCTGCTTCAACTGGTACGAGAGTCCATGTCTCAACTGGGCAGTTGCTGCCGTCGCAGTCTCCGAAAGCGAAGTATTGACCGCCAGCGTCTACGTATTCAATTTTGAAATATTTCTGGTTGTCACAATTTCTCAAGTAGAATGTTCCGTCGCCGGCGTCATCCATAATGAGAGCTGTTTTGTCTGTTGTGCTGTATGCGTCAACGTTCCAAGCCCAGCATTTTACGTAATAACCATCGGCATTACGGAAATAAACCTGATTGTTTGTACCTTCTTCAATAGTGAAGATTTGTGCATTGCTTTCTGCGAAGTCAGCAACACCAACACCGCCAAAAGCACCAGATTCGTGTTTTGTATTATTGAATGCGTGGAGGTATTTGCCTGTTGTGCTAGCTTTGATACGATATTGAACTACTTCTGGTTCTATTGGATCTACAGGTTCTTCGCCTGAAGCATCGCCAGTCAAAACTAAATTGTCGACAGATACAAAGTAACCGTTTGAGCAATTGAAGTGACGTATTGCGATATAGACATTTTGTCCTGCGTATGCACTGAGGTCAACTGTTTGGTCTTTACCGCCGCTTCCAGTATATGATTCTTCGAATACTGTAGTGAAATTTACTCCGTCTTCTGAGATGGTTACACCGTAATGTTCTTCCCATGGACATGCAACATGGAATGTCAATTCTGAATTTGATACGATTGAATATTTTTCATTTGTAACCAAGTAGTTGTCAGGTGTAAGGGCTACATTCTGATAACCTCCTGGAAGTATTCCGTATGATTGTGATGATGCTTTATAACCGTCAAAGCCATTGCCATCTATAAACCAGTTCAGTCCGTCGCCGTCAGCGTCGATCAATGTGAAGTCTGATAAGTTTTCGTTTTCGAAGTCGAAGCTGAATGTTGTAGCATATTCTGATCCTGGTTCTTCTGGATCTTCGCCTGATGCTGCGAATGTGAATTGTGATTGTATAACATGATTTAAGTTGTCAAATTTAGATGTAACTGTAATATTAGTTGCATCAAAAACTTCTGTATCGTTATAGTATACAAGACTTCTGACATCAGTTGTATTGTGTTTGTAAAAACTACCTACAGCACTGTTCCAAGAACCTTCTGCATGTATGCATAGTATAACGTTCTTTCCTGTTTCATAGTTAAATGGAGTGTCAAAAGTTATTGTTGTCCAAGTATCTTTAGGTTGAACTGTTACTTCGCCATTAAATACAAGATCAGCATTTGTCATATTAACCCAATCTGTTGCGCTAACAAAAGATGCTTTGTCTGT
The DNA here is from genome assembly GCA_015061365.1 of Lentimicrobiaceae bacterium. Taxonomy (GTDB): domain Bacteria; phylum Bacteroidota; class Bacteroidia; order Bacteroidales; family F082; genus Limimorpha. Next base: position 19,270 of record SUWS01000013.1, read on the forward strand.
ATTTATCATGTAAATTCTAAAATTACGAGTTACTGTTATTGGTGTGCTATAACTTTGCAAATCTTTAGCACTTTTAAATGCGTAACTTGTAATACTACCAGTCTTGCCCTGAAAATCTTCGGCTAAGAAGATCTGTTCAGAGATAGTATTATCGTAGTTAGTATTTAATGGAATAAAAGCTTGTACTTCTGTTCCGCTTCCGATTGTGATTGTTTCCTGTGCTCTAAGCGAGTTTAGACTCACTCCTCCAAGGATGGTTAAGAGCATCATCAAAAAAATAAATTTTTTCTTCATGATTTGAAATTTTAATTAATATTTGTGTTATTATTGTTCGCTTTGTATTGGCTTAAAAAATAACCCATGCCATAGAACTACATTCTATGATGATTCTTGATCTATTTACAACTTTTAATTTTTAATTTCTCAAAACTTTAATTTAATAAAATCAATAACTTAGCAAGTCAGTAACCCAGTATTGTAGCGTGATTAAATAGAGTGCGCAAATTTATAAACAAAATTGGAATATCTGTAATTTTTTGTAATTTTTTTTTTCACATGTATTATATTGAAATATATAACTTTGTCTTCAGTCTTCAGATATGAAATAGTCCCGTATTTTTACGTCGGGAACTTCAACGTTACTAATATGAAAAACATCTTGCCTGCAACTGTTGAACAGGCCTTTCTTTGTAAGATATTCGGCGAGATATTCCTGTTCGGTCTGTCCCGGCGTGGGAACTAAAAAGGCGTTTCTGTCAAGCGTCACCAAATCCATAAGCGTGGAATATCCTCCACGGCAGATGATGGTTTTAGATTTGGCAACTATTTCTATAAATAACTTATCATCAGCATGATTATAAATAGTCACATTCTCAGGGATTCCGTCAGGCAATTCTTGATGGTCTGGCTTAGCTCTTAAAATAAATATCTTACCTTCTATTTCATTAGCTTGACTTAAAACTTTTTTTTCGAGTATAGTACGCTGAGGCTCAGGACCGGATAATATAACAAGATAGTCGTACTCATAACTATGTTTTTCGTAGTTCTTCTCATAGTTGTCAAATCTACTTAACAGACCTATATATTTTGTCTTTAACTTAGTATCTGCCGGATGTGACAAAACTCCCGATAGTGAAGGCTCGTTTTCTACGTCGGGAATCCATAACTCATCATAATGTCTTATGTAGCTTCTACTTATCATATTGACGAAAGGATATGTCCATCTGAAAAGCCGTGGCACCTGGATATGAAGCTGATGTGTAATGAAAATGGAATATGCTTTTTTACTCCAGCAACCGAATCTGTTGTCTGAGATGATGGTGTCGATGTTATATTCAGTGACGATTCTTTCTATCTCTGTATGTTCTTTCTTAAAATCTATTAAGGCTCCTGGAATGGATGTTAATAATTTAAAGACCTGCGAATTGCCTTTGCTGTAAGTAGGTTCGAAGCCGGGAAGCCTGATGAATTTCAGCTCGGGGAATTCTTTTTGCAGAAACGCTAACGGTGCTTTGTCGGCAGCGATGATAACATTGTCGCCTCGTTCCTTTATTTTTCGTATTATCGGAACACATCGTGTCGCATGACCGAGACCCCAATTCAATGGTGTTATGAGAACGTTTTTTTGCAATTAACAATTAACAATTAACAATTAACAATTTCTCAGTTTTTCAGCTTTTCAGTTTTTCAGATTTTCAGTTTTAAAAAAACTTCTCGCAACGAAATAGATTCCGGCGATCAAGAAAGGGATGCTGAGCCATTGTCCCATATCGAGTAACATATTGTCTTCGAATGCGACCTGATGGTTCTTGATGAATTCTATCAATATTCTTGAGCCGAATACGACGATAAGGAATATTCCGAACATGAAACCCGGACGGCGTTCTGCCATATTCTGTTTATAATATGCGTAAAGCAGATAGACGAAAACAGCCACGCAGAACAAAGCCTCATAAATCTGGGTAGGATGGCACGCCGGGATATTTTCTATAGGTGTTCCTATCGGGTAGTCTCTAACGAACTTAAATCCCCATGGAAGATCCGTAGGCTGTCCGTAAATTTCTGAGTTCATGAGATTTCCCATTCTGATGAAAGCTCCGCCGATAGCTACAGGAACCACTATTCTGTCTAAAATCCAGAGGTATGGCTTGTCGATTTTTTTCGCATAGATGTAAAGTCCTATAAGAATTCCTATTGCGCCGCCATGACTTGCGAGTCCGCCTTCCCATACGTAGAGAAATTTTATCGGATTCGAGAAATAATAAGCTGGCTCATAGAACAGACAATGTCCAAATCGGGCGCCGACGATGGTAAAGATAAGCATATACATCAGCAACTTATCTAATTGTTCTTCGCCGAGTTTTTCTCTCTTATAAATTCTTTGCATGATATAATAACCTACGACGAACACCATCGCCCATAGAAGTCCGTACCATGCAATAGGACGGCTGCCGATGTGAAGAATGTAAGGGTCGACATCCCAAACCACGTAATTTGTTATCATAGTTTAAATCTGAGAATCTGAGAATCTGAAAACTTGAGAATCGTAAAAGATCTTTCTCAAGTTCTCAGATTATCAATTTTAATTAAATACACTTAAAAACTTATCGAATTCCTGTTCGAGCAGATTGTTTAATGAATTGGCTAATTCGGTACGTTTGTACTTGGAAGCCACGTTGCTCATCTCGTTGATTATAGCGAGGTTTTCACGTATGCTTTCACTATAATACGGAATAAATCTATCATCTAATTCACTGAAATAACGCAGGTTGTCAGTGGAATTATCGATAATCTTATTGATGAGTTCATCGCCTTTTTCCATTGCTCCCGCACGATAATATATTTCAGGATAAGCCATCATATACAAATCGTAAGGAACTTTTTCATCTGGGAAAAATTCCTGGCATCTGTCGAGAACAGCTATCGCGGAGTCATTCTGATTACGATTGACGAGAGCATCTGCTAATCTCATATAAGCTTGCTTTACGAATAGAAGATTACGACGGCTTTCAGGGTCAACACTAACCTCAGGAAGGTTAAGATTTCCCCAGCGGATGTCGTCGGCCATAAGTAATTCGTATGAACCGTCAATGTATACTCCACCAGCATCTTTATGATAATCGGATGCTACAACAGGAATAAATCTGTGTGAGAGTCCTTCTTGGTGCAAGTATTTGTCAATTCCTAATACGTTCTTAATATCGCTCAGACTTGTGAAATATACCGCGCGTGTCCAATCGTTACTTGCCATGAAGTCTAAAAGCATCAAGTCGTTTTTATAGAGATAATTGATGTTGTCTGGGATTCTCCATACAATCTCATCGACTATCTGGTCTTTCATGCTTTCTGGTACGATGCCATTACGGACGACAGCCTCTTTGTCGACTGTAAGTTTCAGATTGCGAGCTGGTAAGTAATTGGCTTTCATTCCCGACATCAAAGGGACCTTAGTTCTTGGGTTGTCACTCTTGATAAATTCGATAGCGTCTTTAAGTTCTACCGGACCTTCAAAAACTTCCTGAATAAATACAGGTTCGTTTACGCCGTTATCGTATTGTTCTGGCGTAAGTGTAAGCGGAAGTCGTTCTGATTCATATTGTTTACGTCCCATTTGGTGTACGTACCAATAACCGGAAGAAAGCATATAATTGCAGACGCGTACGTCGGTGCGATAACCTTCGACTTCCTGTACATACCATAACGGGAAGGTGTCGTTGTCGCCTCGAGTGAAGATGACTGCATTTTCAGGGAGATTCTTAAGATAATTCTTACCCCAGTCTAAAGCTGAAGTCTTTTCCGAGCGGTTGTGACCTTCCCATCCGGATGCTGCCATGACTGTTGGAACAGATAAACATAATATGAATGCGACGACAGCGGCTGCCATCTTGTTTTTCATGAATCTCTGGAAAAGTTCCACTAACGCGAGTACACCGATGCCGATCCAGATACAGAACGCATAGAATGATCCGGCGTATGCATAGTCACGTTCGCGAGGTTGGTATGGAGTCTGGTTAAGATAAATCACGATGGCGAGACCTGTCATGAAGAACAGCAGGAATACTACCCATGAGTTGTTCATGTCCTTCTTGATATGATAGAAAAGTCCTACCAAACCTAATAACAAAGGTAAGAAATAGAATGCTGTGCGGCCTGAGTTTGTCATCGATTTTGGAAGGTTATCCTGATTACCGAGTCGGGCATTGTCGATGAATTTGATGCCGCTGATCCAGTTACCGTTTTCCAATTCGCCATGACCTTGGATGTCGTTCTGACGTCCGACGAAATTCCACATGAAATAACGCCAGTACATGTGATTACATTGATAACCGATAAAGAATCTAAGATTCTGTATGAATGTTGGGCGCATCACCATTTCGGAAGATCCGTCACTTTTTTTCATTGGTACGGCTGTCATCTTCGACCTGTCGATATATTGGTTGTAAGTGCTTATATAAGACGGTTTTGTTCCGTTCCACATACGTGGGAATATTGTCATAACATTGTCGTCATAGATCGGTTCTGTTCCTTCTCTGTTGTCGGTGATGACATATTTACCCTTAGCCTCATCGCGTACGTAAACAGGACTTCCGTTGTTGGCATCGTAAGGTTTTGCCATGTAATAAGGTCCGTAGAGGAGAGGCCAACTTCCGTATTGTTCGCGTTTCAGATAAGAAAGCATAGAAACAGCTTCACTTGGTTCGTTTTCGTTGATAGGTGTATTGGCGTTAGCGCGTATTACGAGCATGAAGAATGATGAATAACCTATCAAAATAAACATGAAAGAAAGTATTGCTGTATTGAGAATCACTTTCTTATACTTGTTAGTGAAATAAATGCCGAGTATTATGAGAGCAATGAGAAGGACGAAGTAGATAAATGTTCCGAGGTTGAAAGGCGCACCTAAGGTGTTGACGAAGAACAGCTCGAACTTGCCGCATAATGATACTACCGCCGGAACTAATATCACTTGTATGAAACCGACGAGTGCGACGGCTATGATGCCTGCCACGACAAATCCTTTGAAAGTCACCTTCTTGTATTTCTTGAAATAAACCACATAGACTACTGCCGGGATACATAAGAGGTTGAGCAGGTGAACTCCGATTGATAGACCTATGAGATAGGCTATAAGTATGAGCCAACGGTAATTGTATGGTTCGTCGGCGACTTGTTCCCATTTTAATATAGCCCAGAATGTGATAGCTGTGAATAGAGATGACATTGCGTACACTTCACCTTCGACGGCTGAGAACCAGAATGAATCTGAAAATGTATATGCCAATGCACCTACGACACCTGTTGCTAATACAGCGATCTGGTTTGAGAGAGGTGCGTTTTCGCCTTCTTTCATCCATATCTTACGTGCAAGCAATGTGATGGTCCAGAACAGGAATAAGATAGTGAAACTACTGCATAGTGCCGACATCGCATTGATCATAAGAGCTACTTTTGTGACGTCGCCGAATGCGAAGAGTGAGAAGAATCTACCTATCATCTGAAATAGAGGTGCTCCTGGAGGATGACCCACTTGAAGTTTATAGGCTGTTGAGATATACTCGCCGCAATCCCACCAGCTGACGGTATTCTCCAATGTCAAGAAATAAACGATGGTCGCAATGAGAAATACTAACCATCCTACAATGTTGTTTAACTTTTTGAAACCCATTAGTTATCTGTTTTATTACTTTTTTCGAAATGATATAACTTACAATTTGCAAAGATAAAATTTAATTCATAATTCATAATGCATAATTCATAATTTTTTTACCGTATTAGTTGTATTTAATGTCTTATACACTATTCCATCTGTCTTTTTGTTTATATTAATAAGGTATAAAAATCTTTAAAAAAAATATTTGTTTTTTGTTGCACGTATGAAAAAAAGTTGTATTTTTGCACTCACATTCAAGATACGAAATAATGATTGTCGAATGGTGTAATGGTAGCACTGCAGATTTTGGTTCTGCCTGTCAAGGTTCGAATCCTTGTTCGACAACATAAATTATAAATTGAAGACCTGCTACGGAATGTAACAGGTTTTTTTATTGTTGAAAAATCATGATTACAAAGGAACAGATAACACAATTAGCAAATGAGGCTTTAGACAGCACAGATCGTTTTGTTGTTGATATTACGGTCTCGAAAAGCAACGTTATTTTCGTCTATATAGACGCCGACACTTCTGTCACGATAGACCATTGCGTAGAACTGAGCCGTTTCATAGAAAGTCGTTTGGACAGAGAAATAGAAGATTATGAACTCAGCGTTTCGTCGGCAGGTATCGACTATCCTTTGTTGGTTAACCGTCAGTTCAAGAAGTATGTCGAAAAAGATCTTGAGATCTTGCATAACGATGGCGTGAAGAAAATCTATAAGTTACTTTCGTATAATGAAGAAAAGATAGAGGTTCAAGAGGCAGCCATCAAGATGTTAGGTAAGTTGAAAAAGACAAAATACGGCGAAACTGTTGAACTTCAGCTGAAAGATATTAAAGAAATTAAACCATACATTAACTTTTAAGTTTTAGTAATCACATGGAAATATCAAACTTAATCGACACCTTTTCTGAATTTAAAGAATTCAAGAACATCGACCGCGAAGCTATGATGCACATTATAAAGGATGTGTTCATGGCAATGCTCGCAAAAAAACATGGTAGCAACGAGAATTTCGAAATCGTTGTAAATACCGATAAAGGTGTTCTCGAAATATATCACAATCGTATCATCGTCGAAGATGGCGAAGTGGAAGATCCGTTGGCGGAGATTTCGTATTCTGATGCAATTAAGATTGAACCTGACTTCGAAGTGGGAGAAGAGGTTGGTGAAGTTGTAGATATCAACTCTTTCGGAAGAAGAGAGATCTTGGCGATACGTCAGAACCTACAGACTAAGGTCATGGAGTTTGAGAAAGAGAATATCTTCCTGAAATATAAGGATAAAGTCGGTGAGATTATCACAGCCGAGGTGTCACAGGTGTGGCGTAAGGAAATGTATGTCGTCGATGAAGACGGCATAGAATTGCTACTCCCTCGTCAGGAACAGATCCCTTCTGATAGTTATAAAAAAGGCGATAACATCAAAGCTATCGTCAAGAGCGTGGAAAGTAAGAACGGTTCTCCAGTCATCATCTTGTCGAGAACATCGGAGATTTTCCTCCAACGTCTGTTCGAGATGGAAGTTCCTGAAGTTTACGACGGTCTGATTACCATCCGTAAAATAGTTAGAGAACCAGGTCAGAGAGCTAAGATTGCCGTCGAGTCGTATGACGAACGTATTGATCCAGTTGGAGCCTGCGTCGGAATGAAAGGCTCACGTATTCACGGCATCGTGAGAGAACTGCGTAATGAAAATATCGATGTCATCAATTATACAACTAAGGCAGACTTGTTTATCACAAGAGCTTTGAGTCCAGCTAAGATTTCTTCTATCGTTATCGATGAAGTGAAGAAAGTAGCTGAAGTATATATGGAAAACGACCAGGTCAGCCTCGCTATCGGTAAGGGCGGCTATAACATCAAATTAGCAGGTAAACTCACAGGCTACGAGATAGATGTATACCGTAATACTGAAGAATCAGAAATGGAAGACGACGTCGACCTCAAAGAATTCGTCGATGAAATCGATGAATGGATCATCGACTCTCTCAGAAATATGGGTTGCGACACGGCTAAATCCGTATTGGCATACACACCGGAAGAAATCGCTACACGTGCCGATTTGGAAATTGAGACAGTATATGAAGTCATAGAGATACTCCAAGCAGAGTTCGAAGATGACGATCAATAAATATCAGAAACATTAAAAATTATTAACTTTAAAAATACTATATGTCCGGAGATTCAAATAAAAGTATAAGATTATCGAAAGCAGCCATCGAATTCAACGTGGGAAGGGATGACATTGTTGATTTCCTTGGGAAAAAAGGTTATAAATTGGATTCGTCGCCTAATACAAAACTTAACGGCGAGATGTATGCTCTTCTCGTCGAAAAATATAAAGGCGACAAGGAAGTGAAGAAAAACGCCGACCAACTCGGCAATTTCAGCTATAAGGGTAAGAGTATCACCGTCGATAACACCATCAATAATCAAGATGATTATGACGATGAAGATGATGTTTTAGATGTCAGAGCTACAAGTAATCAGAGTCTCCGTAGTGCATCGACACAAGAAGTCAAGAAAGAAGAACCTAAAGTTGAAGTTAAACCTGAGGCCGTACAGGAACCTAAGGTGGAAGCTAAACCTGAACCCGTAACAGAGGTGAAGACCGAGACCGTTGCAGCTGAAGAGCCTGCTGTAGTATCGGAACCTAAAAGCGAGATTAAGGAAGAGGTGAAACCTGCTGCTCCATCCGAGCCTAAGGTGGTGACAGAGAAAACTGAAACAGTTGGGACGACAACGACTGAACCTAAGACTGAAGTTAAGAAAGAACCTAAGACTCAACCAGAGATAAAAGATAATAAGGATAATTCGGACAAGAAAAATAATGGCGGAATACAACTGACCGTAGTGGGAAAAATTCCGTTGGAAGAAAAGAAATCTAAGGACAAGAAAGATAAGAAGAATAAGAAGTCGAGTGACAACAGACACCAGACTGCCGAAAAAGGTCAGAAACAAAGTCAGCAACCTGTGGCGAAGCCTCAACAGCCTGCAGCTAAGGTGCAGCAGCCTGCAACGAACAACCAGCAGTCAAAGGTTAACACTCAACCTCAAAGTCAGAGCCAGTCTCAGACTCAGACTGAATCAAAACCAGTTAACTTCATCCCTACACAATTCAAGAAGTTGGAAGGTCCTAAGATTATTGACAAGATTGAACTTCCTTCAGAACGTAAGCCTAAGGCGAAACAACCGGTAGCTTCATCGGGCGATGACGTGAAGACACTTGGCAATAAGGATAAAAAGAAAAAGCGTAAACGCATCGGCACAGAAGGCAACGCCAATAACAATGCAGGCGACGCTAACAAAAATGCTAACGCCAACGCTAATAATAAGAATAAGGACAATAAAAATAACAACGCTTCTAATAAGCATAATAACGAGAAACGTAAGAACGATAAGTTTAAGAAACCATTAAAACCGGCTGTAGAAGAGAAAGTCGAACTTACAGACGAAGAAATCCAAAAGCAAATTAAGGAGACTTTGGCTCGTTTGTCGCCTCTCGGTAAATCGAAGACATCAAAGCATCGTCGTGAGAAACGTCATAATATCGCTAATGAATTGGAGGAGGAAAGACTTCATGAATTAGAAGAAAAGAAAATTCTTAAGGTCACTGAGTTTGTTACAGCAAACGAATTGGCTAACATGATGAATATCCCTGTTACTAAGGTTATCTCAACATGTATGAGTTTAGGCGTTTTCGTATCTATCAACCAACGTCTCGATGCCGAAATCCTTACTTTAGTAGCAGAAGAATTTGGTTTCAAAGTTGAATTTATCAGTATCGATGTTCAGGAAGCTTTGGCAAGTAACGACGAGGAAGACAATCCTGAAGACTTGATTCCAAGAGCTCCTATTGTAACGGTGATGGGTCACGTCGACCATGGTAAGACAAAGCTCTTAGACAGTATCCGTAACGCAAACGTAGCGGCAGGTGAGGCCGGTGGTATCACACAACATATCGGTGCATACGAGGTGACTACTGCATCTGGAAAGAAGATCTCGTTCTTGGATACTCCAGGTCACGAGGCGTTTACAGCTATGCGTGCTCGTGGAGCCAGCTTGACCGACGTCGCCATTATCGTGATAGCGGCCGACGATAGTGTCATGCCTCAGACTATTGAAGCTATCAACCATGCCCAGGCAGCTAACGTACCTATCGTCTTCGCAATAAATAAGATTGATAAACCTACAGCTAACGTACAGAAAATCTATCAGGAACTGTCGCAGATGAATATCCTTGTCGAAGAGTGGGGCGGAAAATATCAGTCACAAGAAATCTCCGCAAAACAAGGTCTTAATGTCGACAAACTCTTGGATAAGGTCTTGTTGGAAGCTGAGTTCTTAGACCTTCAGGCAAACCCTAAGAAAGCAGCAAAAGGAACAATCATAGAATCGGCGTTGGATAAAGGTCGTGGCTATGTCGCTAAGATCATGGTTCAGGATGGAACACTGAAAGTAGGCGATATGGTTCTCGCAGGTACTACATACGGTAAGGTCAAAGCTATGTTCAACGAACAAAATAAGGCTGTTAAATCGGCAGGTCCGTCAACACCGGTTCTTATGTTGGGATTGAATGGAGCACCGCAGGCTGGCGATAACTTCAGTGTCTTCGACGACGAGAAAGAAGTGAAATCCATCGTGTCACGTCGTCAGCAATTACAAAGAGAACAAGGCTTACGTACTCAGAAACATATCACCTTGGATGAAATCGGAAGACGTATCGCTATCGGCGACTTCAAAGAACTCAACATTATCGTTAAGGCTGACGTCGACGGTTCGTCGGAAGCATTGGCAGATTCATTGTTGAAGCTGTCGACACCTGAAGTACAGGTCAACGTTATCCATAAATCGGTTGGAGCTATCAGCGAATCCGACATCTTGTTGGCTTCGGCATCTAACGCTATCATCGTCGGTTTCAACGTTCGTCCTACATTGCAAGCTCGCCGTCTCGCCGAGAAAGAAGAAATCGACATCCGTCTGTATTCAATCATCTATACAGCTATCGAAGAAATCAAGTCGGCTATCGAAGGTATGTTGGCTCCTGAAATCGAAGAGGTCGTCACATGTAATATCGAGATCAGAGAAGTGTTCAATATCAGTAAGGTCGGACGTATCGCAGGTTGTATGGTGCTCGACGGTAAGGTGAACCGTCAGACTAAGATCCGTATCATCAGAGACGGAATCGTGGTCCATACAGGTTCCCTCGGTTCTTTGAAACGTTACAAAGACGATGTCAAGGAAGTGAGCGCAGGTTTCGAATGCGGATTGAATATCGACGGTTATAATGATATTAAAGTCGGTGACATTATCGAAGGATATACTATTAAGGAAATAAGTAGAAAACTACAATAATAGTCAATCTATACTTTGACTGTGAAGATGTAAAAAGGTCGTTTCAATTGTTTGAGACGACTTTTTTTTTTGAACTATAAAAGAGTTGTTAAAAATTATTAAGAATATATTCATGAATTAATTAAGAATTCGAAAAATATATGAAATTCACTAATTTTCTTTACGGCAAATGAATAATGATATAATTTTATTTATATAACTTTGCGGATGATTAAAAACCTAAAGTTAAAATTTATGAAAGATGATTGTTGTATGTTTATCCATAGAAATAAAACGCAAGATGATAAGTTTCGCCATCGTATGATAATTCTGGATTATTCATTATGAATCATGAATTGTTATATGAGGTGGCATTGACGTTGATTCCTGGTATTGGTGATGTCAATGCGAAAAAACTGATTGCGTATTGTGGAGGTGCGGAGGCTGTCTTTGAAGAGAAGAGAAAGAATCTGCTGAACATTCCTGGCATAGGGGAGAGGACGGTGGAATCTATCGTTTCGCAAAATGTTTTACAACGAGCGGAACGGGAACTAAACTTCGCCGACAGAAACGGAATACGAATATTGTATTATCTGAACTCAGATTATCCAAGACGCCTTCAACATTGTTATGATAGTCCCGTGATAATATATTGTAAGGGATATACAGATTTGAATGTCGAGAAGATAGTAGGCGTTGTTGGAACACGTAACGTGACGGATTATGGAAAGACTCTTACAGAGAAACTGATTCAAGATCTCGTCGATGATGATGTGCTTGTCGTCAGTGGATTAGCGTATGGCGTTGATACCTGTGCGCATAAGGCGGCTCTGAAAAATAATTTGACGACTGCTGCTGTACTTGCTCATGGATTTCAGACTATTTATCCTTCGGCGAATGCTTCTCTTTCTCGCAAGATGATCGAAAGCGGGGGATGCTTGTTGACGGAACATATTAGCGGGACGGAGCCTGATAAGGAAAACTTTCCTAAAAGAAACAGGATAGTATCCGGAATGATAGATTGTCTCGTGGTAGTAGAAAGCGCAGCTAAAGGTGGCGCGCTCATCACGGCGGAGATAGCGAATAACTACGATAGGGAAGTCTTCGCTTTTCCGGGTAGAATCGGCGATACTTATAGCGAAGGATGTAATAAGATTATCAAAACAAATAAAGCAAACTTATTAACTGACGTCGATGACCTGCGTTATATAATGCGATGGAACGATGATCGAAAGATACAGCCTAAGCAAATGCGTATGTTCAGGGAATTCAATCAGGAAGAACAGAAAGTGATGGATGTCTTCGGCGACGACAATATAGTTTATCTCGATAAAATAATTACTGATACTATGTTGTCTCCTACTAAAATAGCGTCGGTTCTGCTTTCTTTGGAGTTTGATGGGATTTTAGCGGCATTGCCTGGAAAACGTTATCAAAAGTTGTGATGATACGATATTTATTTGTACATTTGCAACAAATTAACATCAATGCAAGAAGGTGTCGTAATTAAGTCAACAGGAAGTTGGTACGAAGTGAGAAATGACAGCGGCGAGGTGGTGCTTTGCCGTCTTAGAGGAAAGATTCGTCTCGATGGAATAAGGACGACAAATCCGATTTCTGTCGGTGATAAGGTGTTATACGAAAAGGAAAATAACAAAGACACTTGCGTTATCAACAAGATCTTGCCGCGTCATAACGTGATCGTCAGAAAATCAGTAAATCTGTCGAAAGCGTCACATATAATAGCGTCGAATATCGACCAGGCTATATTGGTGGCTACCATAGCTCAGCCAAGAACATCTACAGGTTTCATCGACAGATTCTTGGTCACGGCTGAGGCTTATCACATTCCTACAACTATAGTCTTCAACAAATGTGACCTATATGACGAGGAACAGATGTCACAGGCAGAGGAACTTATTTCGACTTTTGAAGACATAGGCTACAAATCCTTTATGATTTCAGCGAAAACCGGCTACCGATGTGACGAACTGAAAGAGATAATGAAGGATAAAGTAAGTCTTTTCTCGGGACATTCAGGTGTGGGAAAGTCGGCTCTCGTCAATCGTCTCGACCCTAACCTCAACGTTCGTGTCGGCGAGATCTCTGATGTTCATGAAAAAGGAAAACATACGACTACATTCTCACAGATGTTCCCTCTCTCTTTCGGAGGTTATATAATAGATTCTCCGGGAATTAAGGAGTTCGGACTTTATGACATGGAAAAAGAGACGCTCGCCCAGCGTTTCCCGGAAATGAGAAACCTCATGCATGAATGTAAGTTCTCTAATTGTACGCACCTTCATGAACCGCATTGCGCAATTAAAGACGCCGTGGAAAATAATGTCATAGCTGATTGGCGTTATAACGATTATTGTAGTATGATGGAAGATTGATTTATGAAACGATTCTTTTCATTATTGTTGATAATATTTCCATTATTCATTAATGCCCAGCAAGAGACATCATCATACATCATTGTTTCCGATATTGTCATTGAAGGAAATAACATCACTAAGACACCTATAATTCTTAAAGAACTTACCTTTTCGAGAGGCGATACGATAAGCATATCCGAATGGGAGAAGGAACTGCGTTTAAGCCGGGAGAATATTCAAAATACGACCTTGTTTAACTTTGTTGACGTTGAATGTATCAATGATGAAAACTCTCCGGATAATATAGAAGTTAAAGTGAAGGTGACGGAGAGGTGGTACTTGTGGGTCTATCCATATATATCTTACGCTGATAGGAATATTAACTCCTGGTATGAGGCTGATGATCTGAGACGTTTCAGTTATGGATTCGATTTGGAACACCGTAACTTTATGGGTTTGAAACATTCGGTGAGACTTACTTGTATCGCGGGATATAACCAAAATTATGGATTGACATACGATATACCTTATATTTTCAAGAAATACAATTTCGGATTGAAAGCCGGTGTGGCGTATAAGAGAGATAAGGAAGTGGCGTATATCACGAAAAATAATAAGATTACATATTACAATGGCGGAGAAGAATTTGCCAAGCAGACCGCTGGTTTATTCGTCGAACCATATTACCGATTCGGACACAGAAATAAGTTGTTCTTGAATATAAGTTATAACGACACTTATTTCCATGATACACTCTCAACTCTGAATCCCGACTTCGTGAAGCATCTTCAATATTTCAGCTTGTTAATGACTTTTAAGAATGACTATCGCGACGAACAGAATTATCCTTTGAGCGGTCATTATTTTGAACTTATGTTGGAGAAGATCGGATTGGGAGTTTTTGAGACAAGCCCCGATGTCTTCTATGGAAAGATTACGGCCGACTGGTATCAACCGATAAAGGGACGCTGGTATTGGGCGTCGAATCTTACAGTTAAGATGTCGGATGATTACGACGCACCTTATTTCATGAATCAAGGTCTCGGCTATAAAAACGATTATGTGAGGACGTATGAGTTGTATGTCGTCGATGCTATGAATTTCGCCTTGATGAAGAACAATCTGAAATTCGCGATCTTGAATCCCGTGACGAGGTATCTGCCTCTTATAAAAAATGAACGTTTCGGTAAGATACATTTCGCCTTGTACGCTAATCTGTTTTTCGATTGTGCGTATTCTTGGAAAATACCAAAAGAAACATCCTCTTATCTCGATAATAAGTTTATCTTCGGAACAGGAATAGGAATAGATTTCGTTACATATTACGATAAAGTGATTCGTTTTGAATACGGAGTAAATGATATGGGGGAGACTGGTCTGTTTATTCATTTTGTGGCACCAATATAACATGATATTTATGAGAGTAGGATTTTATGGAAAAGCCTTCGGGCCTGATTATAATAAACTTATGAGAGATGTCGTCCGACTTCTTAAGGAGGCGTCGGTTGATATTGTGATATATGAACCGTTCTGTAACGACATAAAGTCATGCCTTGATGAGAATTATGAGTTCGAGTTGTTCAATAATCATGATGAGATAAGAAATAATATCGATATGCTTTTTTCTTTTGGAGGTGACGGAACTATCTTAGATTCAGTTCCTCTGATAAGAGACAGCGGCATTCCTGTCTTGGGAATTAACACGGGAACCTTAGGTTTTTTGGCAAGTGTTTCGCCGCAATATTCGAGTGATGCTGTAAAAAATATAATTTCGGGAAATTACATGACCGAGCAACGCTCCTTAATACAAATTAAGGATGACGACAATGTCTTCAATGGAATTAATTATGCCTTGAATGAAATAAGTATATGCCGTAAAGATAATGGTTCGCTGATAGTTGTTGAGGTCTATATAGATGATATGCTGCTTAATACGTATTGGGCCGACGGAATCATCTTGGCAACACCAACAGGTTCTACCGCCTATTCGATGAGCGTCGGCGGACCGATCATGACACCTAATGCGGATAGTTTTTTGATTACACCTATCGCGGCGCACAATTTAAGTGTACGTCCTGTCGTTATACCAGACAAAAGCGTGGTGAAAGTTAAGGTAAACGGTAGAAACGATAAGTTCGCCTTAGGGTTGGATTCCCGCATAATAACGGCAGACAAATCCTTCGCTATAGAAATAAGAAAAACCGACTTCACTTTCAATATGATAAAGATGCCCGACATGAATTTCTTCGAGACAATAAGGAAGAAACTTCTCTGGGGTAACGATTTGAGAAATTAATTAAAAATTAATATAATAAATTAACAAAATAATCGTAATTTTGTAGTTTACCATAGTAAACTTCATGAAGATTGAAAATCAGTAAGTAAAGAAAGTAGTTGATGAAAAGAAGTGTGTTATTAACGGTTTTTCTCCTGTCGGCGATGATGTTTTTTTCGCCAAAGAAAGTCGATGCTCAGATAATTGAAGTGGGCGTGACGGGAGGATTGTCGTACTACAATGGTGATTTAAATCCAGGAAAACAATTTTATAACAATGGCTTGGCCTTAGGTGGAGTGCTCAGATATTATGATAATATGCGATGGGCATTTCGTTTTCAGTATTCGAATATGAGCCTGCAAGCTGCTGATGAAACCGGATATTACGCGCCCGCTAAAGATTCTTTCACATCTAAAGTCAATGATTTTGCTTTATTGGCGGAATTCAATTTCTTTGATTATTGGACGGGCAGCAACAGAGACTTCTTTACCCCATACCTGATGCTCGGTTTTTCGGTCTTTAATTACAATTCGACCACAACAGATTTGAACGGAGTCGTGTCTGAGAAAGAGCCGGCGACAAGTTTCTCTATTCCTTTCGGTCTCGGATTTAAGTATAGTCTTACAAACAGAATAGGTGTCACCTTAGAATGGATGATACACAAGTCGGCGAAAGATAATATTGATGCAGTGGAAGATAACTTCCATACGGAATATAAACAAGATGGTAGTGAGGAAATAATAAAGCTACCTTTGGCATACAGATGCGACTGGTATAGTATGTTGGGATTATCTGTTGTTTATAGATTCAATCTTCCGAAGAAAGCTGATTGCAATTCAGGTATAAAACCACGTAAGTGATTTGTTATGGAAACATATAAAGACAAGATAGATATAAAAAGACTCCCTGAACATATTGCCATAATAATGGATGGCAATGGACGCTGGGCGAAGGAACAAGGCAAGATAAGAATATTCGGACACCAGAACGGCGTAGGCGCAGTGCGTGCAGCATCAGAGGCTTGCGCAGAACTCGGAGTGAAATATCTTACTTTGTACGCATTCTCTACAGAGAACTGGAACCGCTCCCAGATTGAAGTCGATGCCTTGATGCGACTTCTCTCAAAGACAATGTCGGAAGAATTGAAGACATTGAACGATAACGACATCAGACTTAACGCAATAGGCGACCTGCAACGTCTTCCGAAATATAATTACGACGCTTTGATGAAAACTATCGAGGCTACTAAAAACAACAAAAGAATGACTCTTACACTATGCCTGAGTTATTCGGGACGTTGGGAAATCACCAATGCTGTCAAACAAATTGCTGAAAAAGTCATGTCGGGTGAGATAGCAATTGAACAAATCGACGAAGATTGTGTTTCTAAATTCTTGAACACTAATAATATGCCTGACCCGGAATTACTCATAAGAACAAGCGGAGAAGAGAGATTAAGTAACTTCTTGCTTTGGCAATTGGCATATTCAGAATTTTATTTTACAGACAAATTTTGGCCTGATTTTGGCAAAGAAGACCTCTATCAAGCCATCGCCGATTATCAAAATCGTGAACGCAGATTCGGTAAAACAAGTGAACAATTAAGCGACAAAAAATAACAATGCGAAACTTTATAAATAAAATATTCGTTCTTTTATTCTTCATGGCTGTCAGCCTAAATATGACGGCACAGATTCAAGTGGGTAACGACTTGTCGGACATCGACTATTCATTGCCTCGCGAATATGAGATAGCAGGTATCACCGTTACGGGCGTGAAATATGTTGACCCGCAAGTGTTGGTGATGATTTCCGGTCTGCAGGTGGGAGAGACTATCGATGTCCCAGGCGATAAGATTACTAATGCTATCAGAAACCTTTGGGACCAAGGATTGTTTGAAGATGTCAGCATAACATGCGTTAACAAGATAGGAGGAAAAATATTCCTTAACATCGACTTGAAAGAACGTCCGCGTATATCTAAGTTCTCTTTTAAAGGCGTGAAGAAATCAGAAGCGGAGGAACTTAGAAAGAAAATCAACCTCACTCGTGGCGACGTCGCAACAGAACATACATATACCAAAACAACCAGAATCATTGAAGACTATTATTTCGAAAAAGGTTTCCATAACGCTATCGTTGAAGTACATGCTATAAATGATACCACACGTGATAATTACGTGGATTTAGTTCTCGATATTAACAAAGGTCCTAAGGTAAGAATATCAGAAATAGTTGTCAACGGTAATGAGGAACTTACCGACAATCAGGTGCGTAAGGCTATGAAAGAGACCAAGGTCAAGGGTAAGTTTGACCCTCTCGATCCGTTAGCTCCAGCTGTTTATGGTGCGGCATGGGATTTCATCCGCTTTAAGCCAAAGGAAGCTATGGCGACATTGACAGATTATTTCTGTGAAAATTATCGTCCCCGTATCTTCAAAAGCTCCAAGTATATTGAGAATAATTACGAAGACGATAAAAAAGGTATCATAGCAAAATATAATCAGAACGGTTATCGCGACGCACATATCATAAGCGATTCGATATATAAAATCGATGATAAGAATATGGGAATCGCCATCACACTCGAAGAAGGCGACAAATATTATTTCCGCGATATTTCATGGGTCGGCAATACAAAATACGACACAGCAACACTGAACAGAGTGCTCGGTATCAGTAAGGGCGATGTTTATAACCAGGAACTTTTACAGACCAATCTTCAATATAATGAAGGAGGATACGACATCAGCTCCATCTATATGGACGACGGTTACCTTTTCTTTAACGTCGATCCTGTCGAGGTCAGAGTGGAAAACGACTCCATTGACCTCGAGATAAGAATATATGAAGGCGACCAGGCGACGATAGGTAAAGTCTCCGTTAAAGGTAATACAAAGACTAACGACCATGTGGTAGTCCGTGAGATGTACACAAAACCAGGTCAGCTTTTCAGCAGAAGCGACGTGATAAGAACTACCAGAGAATTGGCGGCATTGGGGTATTTTAACGCCGAGACATTAAACCCTGAGATTAAACCGGATCCAACAGATGGAACAGTGGATATTGAATATGTCGTGGAGGAGACATCTTCCGACCAGATTGAGTTGTCGGCAGGTTGGGGTTACAATAAACTTATCCTCACACTCGGATTGACACTCAATAATTTCTCGTTCAAAAATATGTTTAAAAAAGGAGCCTGGACTCCGATACCTGGCGGCGACGGACAAAAACTCTCGCTGAGAGTACAGACCTACGGCAGACAATATATCTATTACGGAGTGTCATTTACAGAACCATGGCTCGGAGGCAAGAAACCTAATGCGTTCACTACTTCGTTATACCATTCCACATACGCGACGAATTATGAGAGAAACAGTCCTAACTTCGGTACATTCAAGACAACCGGTCTCTCGTTCGGTTTAGGAAAAAGACTTACATGGCCTGATGACTACTTCACGGTTTATCACGGAATCAACCTCATGCGTTATCAGTTGAATAATTATTCCTCTATATTTAATTTCGGTACGGGTAACGGATATTTTAATGTTATAGGTTATAATATCAGTGTCGGAAGAAACTCCGTAAGTCAGCCTATTTACCCTCGCTACGGTTCGGAACTTGTCTTGTCGTTGGAATTTACACCTCCGTATTCGGCGTTTAAAGATGTTAATTATGATGAGTTATATCCAGGCCTTGAAAATAAAGCTGAACGCGAAGATCACATGTATCGTTGGGTGGAGTTTCATAAATGGAAATTCAAATTGGCATGGTACACCGAACTTTACGATAAGTTAGTCCTTATGACAAGGGTACGCTTCGGTTTCTTGGGATGCTACAATCAGAATATTGGCATCACACCTTTCCAGAGATTTTATCTCGGCGGTGACGGATTGTCGAACTATAACTTCGATGGTAGAGAAATCATCGGTATGCGCGGTTATGGTAATGAAGTGCTTACACCACACTATAGCGTCGACAATAACTTAGGCGGTAATATATTTACGAAATACACAATGGAGTTACGCTATCCACTTTCTCTCAACCCGACAGCTACGATATATGCACTCGCTTTCGTTGAAGCAGGTAACGATTGGCTCGGCGTTCAGAATTTCGACCCGTTCGATGTTTATCGTTCGGCCGGTCTCGGTGTGCGTATCTATCTGCCGATGTTCGGTATGCTCGGTATTGACTGGGGTTACGGATTTGATGACGTGCCAGGCATGAACGGAGCTAACAAGAGTCAGTTCCACTTCTCCATCGGAGGATCTATTGACTAATTGACAATTAACAATTAACAATTGACAATTTACAATTGATTTAGAAACTTTAAAAATTTAAGAATATGAAAATTAGAAAAACAGTCTTATTACTTGCTTCGATATTCCTCATGGGAATGACAGGCATCTACGCACAACAGAATCAGAAGATCGCTTACGTTGATTCGAATTACATCTTAGAAAATATCCCTGAATATGCAGATGCACAGGAAGAAATTAATCAGCTTTCAAAACAGTGGGAAAAGGAAATCACGGCTCTTTTCCAGGAAGCCCAAGAATTAGATCGTGAATATCAGGCGGAATCTGTACTCCTTTCCGAAGATCAGAAAAGAAAGAAAAAAGAAGCTATTACAGCCAAACGTCAGGAAGCTGAAAATTTGAGAATGCAATATTACGGACCAGAAGGCGAACTCTATACAAAGAGAGCCGAGCTTATCCAACCTATTCAGGAGAAAGTCTATAACGCGATCAATACTTTGGCTCAGTTGAAAAACTACGCTTTTATTTTCGACAAGGCTTCTGGAACTACAATGCTCTATTGCAACGAGAAAAATGACATCAGCGATGACGTGCTCGATGAAATAGGAAATGTGATGCAGACAGTTCGTCGTGAAGACCGCAAAAGAGGTAATTGATAGTTGAAAATTGAAACTTGAAAATTGAGAATTAATAGATAAAATTTGTATCTTTGCGCAGGAAAATCAGAATAATAAAAAAATAAAAAAATGAAGAAATTAGTTAAGTTATTTTTTGCTGTCGTGTTGACAGTAGGTGTAAGTATGGGAGTTAACGCTCAATCGTTGAAGATAGGTCATGTCGATTCAGGTGCTATCATGGAAATCATGCCTGAGAGAACAAAGATTGAACAAGACATCCAAGCATACGCAGCTGAATTACAAGCTGAATTACAAGCTATGTATGCTGAATATCAAAACAAACTCCAAGATTATCAAGCAAACCAAGCAACATTGTCGAACTTGATTCGTCAGTCGAAAGAAAAAGAAATCGTAGACTTAGAGACAAGAATCAGTGAATTTCAAGCAAGTGCTGATATGGCGATGCAAAATAAACAATTGGAATTATTAAACCCACTTATCGAGAAAGTTCAGAATGCGGTTAACGCAGTAGGTAAGGAAAAAGGTTTTACATACATCTTTGACAAGGCAGCTGGTGCTGTAGTATTTATCGGTGATAACGCTGTCGACATCACAGCCGATGTTAAAGCAAAGTTAGGTCTGTAATAATAGACTTGATATTAAAAACAAAAGGCTAAAGTTTTTCACGACTTTAGCCTTTTTTATTTGTGTTACAAATCATACATCTTTATCACTTCCTCAAACGCTACCTTGTTATCTTCGCTGACGGGTTCTGCTGATGGCGGATTAAATGTAAGCGGATTTATATATGTCCCGTTTTTGTTTAACCTGAAATCTAAATGTGGTCCTGTCGACATACCTGTGCTGCCTACGTAACCTATCAGGTCGCCTTGCTTTACCTTACTGCCTTTTTGTATGCCTTTCGCGAAACCGTTGAGGTGCATATATGTAGTTGTATATGTGCTGTTATGTCTAATCTTGAGATAGTTGCCGCCGCCTTTTTTATCCCAGCCTTTCTCGATGACGGTGCCGTCGCCTACGGTGACGACAGGTGTTCCCGTCGGAGCTGCATAATCTACACCATGATGCGGGCGGACTACTTTTGTTACAGGATGTCGTCTCGCATTGCTGAAGGTGGAACTGATACGACGATAATTCAGAGGTGCTTTCAGGAAAGCCTTACGAAGGTTGGCTCCGTTCTCATCGAAATATTGACCGTTACCATTTTGCTCGAAGTAATAGGCGTAATGCTTTGATCCCGCATTGTTGAGATAGCATGCAAGGATTTTACCCATGCCGATGCATTCATCGTGTATATATCTGTTTTCATAAACCACCTTGAATGTGTCGCCAGGCTGTATGCCGAAAAAGTCAACAGTCCAGGAATATATGTCGGAGAGTTCCATTGTCAGATTCGCGTCGCCGTTAGCATCTTTGATGGCGTTCCATAGCGAGGTGTTAATTACGCCTTCAATTTGTTCTGTCTTGATGTCGACGGTCTTTTCATCACGCCATGCCGTGAGTGAGTCGGTGAGACTGAATACTACGAAGTTGATCTTATCGATTTCATAGATCCAGAACAATGGCGTGGCGAGGCTGTCGCGGCTTAGCAAGAAAGTATGTTTGTGTCCGGGTTTTATCTTTCTGATATCGAATACGTCTTTATGATTTCTTTCTATATGGACGATGGTGCCGTAGTCGACGTTTTGTTTCTTCATTATCTCGGAAAGATACTGATTCTTTTTTATTGTATCGAGTTTCACGTCGAGTGAGTCGATGCATATTCCATAAAGAAATTCTGGTTCTTTGATTTCTTTGGTTTCTTTGGATTTTTGTTTGTTATCAGAATTGTCGCAGGAGAAGAGAAGCAAGGTAATTAACAATGTACAATTTACAATTAGCAATGAAGAATGTATAATGTACAATGATTTGTTGAATAAATTACGGAGTTTCATTACAATTAACAACTAAATATGAAAAATCTGAGAAACCGATACTTCACTTTTCAGTCTCTCAGATTTTCAGATTTTCAGATTTTAAGTTTTATTTATTTAACGCTTGTTTGTAGCCAGCTTCAACGGCTTTAAGGTTGAGGTTTACAACATCTTCGCCTTTTCTTCCGAATTGTTCACGGATACTGTTTTCTATAGTTTCCATTTCGAATCCTAAGAAAGGAACTGCTGCTCCGAATATAACCATATTGGCTGCGCGAACGTTGCCGCATTCTTTTGCCAAGGTGTCAGCGTCGATGATGATGGCGTTATGTTTTTTCAGTTCGGCGTATACCTCTTCAATTTCTGGATAGTTGTCGATATTGATGAAAGGTTCGCTTGCTGTGATGATGACGCCGTCTTTAGCGAGCATAGGAAGATAACGAAGAGCTTCCATAGGTTCTACCGAGATGATGAGGTCGGCTTTTCCTTCAGCGATAAGGTCTGACGAAATAGGGTCTGACGAGAGACGAAGGTGCGATTGAACGTCGCCGCCTCTTTGACTCATGCCGTGTACTTCAGCTTGCTTGAGATACATGTTTTTCTCGACAGCGGCGATGCCAATACAAGAGGCGATACTGAGGATACCTTGACCGCCAACACCTGCTAATATAATATCTTTTTTCATGATTATCTTATTTTATGTTATTATTTTGCTGATTTCTTTGCACGCATCTTTCTGCTTAATGTCTGGATACATTCACGACGTGGAATGATGACGGATACGCCTTCGTATGCCAACTCTTCTTTAACGACCTGAACGTTGATTTCGTGTTGGTTTGGTAAAGGTTTGATGACTCTGATATGTTCAGGAGCTACGCCTAATCCTGCGCAGATGCTTTCCAAACGACCTTCTGCCGATGACTTCTGACCGCCAGTCATACCTGTTGTCGAGTTGTCTAAGATCATGACGACGATGTTGTTATTGTTGTTGACAGCGTCTAATAATCCTGTCATACCTGAGTGTGTGAATGTCGAGTCACCGATACAAGCCACTACTGGGTGGAGACCAGCTTCAGATGCGCCGATAGCCATTGTGATACTTGCGCCCATATCGACGGTACTGTTGATTGAGTTGAGTGGAGGGGTAGCACTGAGTGTGTAGCAACCGATGTCGCCGAACACTTTACCTGTACCGTACTCTGCCATAGCTTCGTTGAGAGCTCTGAAAGAATCCCAGTGAGGACATCCGTCGCACAATTTTGGAGGACGTGCCTTGACTAATTCAGGGACAGGAGCACCTACTTCGAATGGTCTGCCCAATGCTTTTGCGGCGATGTTAGGGTTGAGTTCGCCGTCGCGTGGTAAAGTTCCGTCTAAACGTCCGTGGATTGGCTTGCCTGTTGCCAAGAGTCCCTTTAACAATTCTTCAACGACAGGGTAACCTTCTTCCATGACTAAGATCTCGTCGCATTCGTCATAGATCTTCTGGATCATGGCGATAGGAAGCGGATATTGGCTTATCTTAAGTACAGGATAAGGTATTGTCTCGTTATTGTAATTTTCTTTCAAGTAGTTATATGCGAGACCGCAAGCGATGATACCTAATTTCTTGTCTGTTCCTTCGAAGTATTTGTTGAAACCGCTCTCATTGCTGTCTTGTTCCATGACGGCTTGTTTTGCGAGCAAGTCCTTATATTGTTTCTTTGCTATTGCTGGAAGCAAGACGTATTGACGTAAGTTTGAAGGAAGAGCCAATTCGTTTTGTTGACGTCTCTCTGTACAAACAACGCCTGCACGTGAGTGAGCCAAACGTGTAGTGACACGCAACATTACCGGTGTTCCGACTTTCTCTGAGAGGTCGAATGCGTAACGTGCCATGTCGTATGCTTCTTGTTGGTTCGATGGCTCGAGGAGTGGGATGAGAGCGAACTTGGCGTATGTACGCGAATCTTGTTCGTTTTGTGATGAGTGCATTGATGGGTCATCAGCGGCGAGAACTACCATACCGCCATTAACACCTGTGATGGCTGAGTTGATGAATGGGTCGGCAGCGACATTTACGCCAACGTGTTTCATACATACTATTGAACGTTTGCCTGCGTATGA
Organism: Lentimicrobiaceae bacterium; assembly: GCA_015061365.1. Classification (GTDB taxonomy): domain Bacteria; phylum Bacteroidota; class Bacteroidia; order Bacteroidales; family F082; genus Limimorpha. The sequence continues at coordinate 43,828 of SUWS01000013.1, forward strand.
CATACCGATAGCGCTTTCCATGGCGGTCTTTTCGTTGGCTGACCACAAAGCGCGGATACCTAATTCTTTAGCTTCTTTTGAGCCTTGGATGAATTCCATGATCTCTGTCGATGGTGTGCCCGGATAAGCGTAAACACCAGAAAGACCAGCGTCGATGGCGCCTTGTGCAATGGCTTCATCTCCAAGTAATAAAATCTTCTTCATCATTATTTGATTTTGTTGTTAAAATTTTCAGAAATTATTGTTTGCAAATGTAACAAAAGTTTTTGGTATCACAAAGGATATTTTGATAAAAAAAACAAAACCTGAACTCGATTGTAATAACTATTTTGAAAAAAGTGTTATCTTTGAGGTTTCAAAAAATAATGTAAGATATGAGCGGAAATAGAAGATTAAGACGTAACTTTAACAATAAGGTCATCGGTGGTGTATGCTCCGGATTGGCCGATTATTTCGATATAGACACTACATTGGTAAGAGCTATTGTTGCCTCCTCCATAATATTTGCTGGTGTAGGCTTGGGATTATATCTCGTCTTGTGGATCGTACTACCTGCTGAATGATATGAAGAAACTGATTCATAAATCGGATCTTGTCAAAGTCATCGGTAAAGACAATGTGTTTACACGTGCTCTCGCATCCGTGGCGATGGGCGTGCTCGGCGTCAATAAAATCAATAGATTGTATTCACCGTCAGCGCATCTGAGCGACTATCCTTTCACCGAACACATGTTGGATGTTTACGGAATAACATACGACAAGAACGAGACGGAGATGAATGTCATTCCTAAAGAAGGTCCATTCATCATCGTCAGTAACCATCCTTTCGGAGCTATAGAAGGTATTATACTTTATAACGCCATCGCTCGTATCCGTCCGGATTTCAAGGTGATGGCTAACTTTATCTTATCGTATATCCCTAACCTTAAAGATGTTTTCATCCCCGTGAATCCTTTCGCCGATAACCCGGAATGGGGTAGCAGCATAGGCGGTATAAAGACGGCGATGTACCATATATCGCAAGGCAACGGACTCGGCATCTTCCCAGCTGGCGAGGTGTCGAGATATTATGGCGATACCCGACGACCTGTAGACTTAGATTGGGCTGTGACTATCGCTAAGTTGGTGAAGAAAAGCGCGGTGCCTGTGATACCGGTTTATTTCGACGGCATGAACTCCAAGAGATTCTACCGCCTCGCGAAGATACATTCCATGCTCGGAACAGCAATGCTGCTCAACGAACTGTATAACAAACGCGACAGCCATATCACTTTTAAGATAGGTAAGCCTATCCTGCCTTCCGAACTCGAGGCTTACGACGACTATAAGAAGATGGCGGCTTATCTGCGTGCACGTTCTTACGCTCTTGAGGCTAACATTCAGAATGAGGAGAAGAAGAAAAACGTATCTAAACTTGAACAGCTACCTCCGCCTCTGAAGTCGAATATGTTGCTCAGCGAATTGAATAAAATCAGAAAGAAATCTTTTCTGTTCTCTGCTGCGCAATATGAATGCTTCTTCGCCGATTACGACGACATACCTAATCTGATGTATGAACTCGGACGCCGTCGTGAAGAGGCTTTCAGGGCGATAGGCGAGGGCAGTGGCAAAAAGATAGATACCGATGTTTATGACACATACTATAAACATCTGATATTATGGGATAAGGAAGAGAACCGCCTCGTGGGTGGCTACCGACTCGGAATTGGTAAAGACATCGTCGAACATAAAGGCATCGAAGGTTTCTACACCAACTCACTGTTCGAATTCAAATCGCAGTTTAAAGACGTGTTAGCGGAGTCTATCGAACTCGGACGTTCCTTTGTTACTATAGATTATCAGAAAGATATGCTGCCTCTCATGCTCCTCCTTAAAGGCTTGATGATAGTGGCTTACAGATATAAGGACGTCAAGAATTTTATCGGACCTGTCAGCATTAGCAATTGGTATCCTATATTCTATAAGAGCCTGATGGTGCATTATATCTCCAAAGAATTTCCAAGTCCATACGCCGGGTTGGTAATGGCTCGCACTCCTTTTGCAGCCAACTTCCTGAGAACGGATCCTAATGTCTTGTTAGAAAATAACATTTCCTCTGTGGAGAAATTCGACCGTTATATGATGAAACTGAGTAACGGCGATTATCGCTTGCCTACTCTCTTCAAGAAATATCTTAAGATGCAGTCTAAGTTCTTATGCTTCAATATCGACCCTGATTTCAACGATACTTTGGACGGTCTCTTGCTGCTGACGTTTAACAACATTCCGGAATCTGAGTTGTTGATGCTTATGAGAGACAGCAGCGATGAAGAGAAGGAAATGATAAAGAAAAGGTTTTACAATTAACAATTAACAATTAACAATTGACAATTAACAGTTGAAGGTTATAGTTTTAAATACATTGAATATTATGGCAAACAACAGATTTTATCGTGATTCAAAAAACAAGGTCCTTGGCGGTGTGTGCTCGGGATTGGCTAATTATTTTAACTTAGATGTAGCTTTGTTGAGAGTGCTTTTCGTGGTAGCTCTTCTTTTCGCGAGTTTCGGTTTCTGGCTTTACATCATTCTATGGGTCGTAATACCTATTGACGGACAACAGACGGAAACGGAACAGAAGTCGGAGTCTGTATCGGAAGTGGTGCCGGCTACTGCAACAAAATCAACGTCTCTTATCGCAGGCATCGCTGTCATGCTTATAGGTGTAATATTTCTTATCAATAACTTCATCCCGATTTCTTGGGTGTGGAAACTCTGGCCTCTTATCCTCGTCGCGATTGGTGTCGTGATGATTGTTAACGCAAGTAAGAAAGGAGACGGCAATGAGCAAGAATGACAATAATAATAAGAATGACAACGGCGTCGTCAGTGGAATAATACTCATTGTAATAGGATTTGTAGCCTTGATGGTGACTTTCTTCGACGTGGAGATAGTTTGGTCGGAATTAGCTAAGCTATGGCCTGTCTTCATAATAATATTCGGAATATCGATATTGCCTCTCAATAAATTACTGAAAGCTATTTTAGTGATAATCTCGATTATCATTTCATTATTCCTTTATTATAATGGTGTGAAAGATGATGATGCATTCAAGGATGTACATACTTACAACTCCGTGACTGATGATGTCGACGTACAGGAATTTTCCGAGTCATACAGAAATAATATCTCGGAGGCTGATGTGGAAATCGACTATGGCGCAGGAACATTATTTCTTAACCCGCCGGTAAACGACCTCGTCAAGGCTTCTAACGCAAGCAACTATATCGTCCAGGACTTCACGGTGAAAAATCAGGATAACAAGGCTGACATCATCTTCGACCTTATGAAAGATAATATAAGCGTAAGTGGTAAAGATGCCATTTCTAAGAATCTTTTCAATTTAGCATTAAATGATAAACCTGTTTACGACTTCGAAATTAATGTCGGGGCGGTAGATATGAACTTCGACTTCAGCGATTATAAAGTCTCTAACCTTGAACTTAACGGAGGAGCCTGCGATATCGATATGAAATTCGGAGACCTTCACGATTTTACAGAAGTTACTGTAAATACGGGTGTCTCTGATATTAAAATAGGAGTGCCGACAAATTCCGCCTGCCGTGTGGAATGTGAGTCGGTGCTGAGCAGCAAAAAACTCGATGGTTTCAACAAGAAATCTTCAGGCGTTTATGAGACTCCAAACTATTCTTCAGCTAATAATGTCATAAATATAGAAATAGCTGGAGCAATATCAGATTTTGAAATCTACAGATATTGACAGTTAACAATTGACAATTAACAGTTAACAATTATTGTAGAACTTTTAAGATAGATGGTTGTTATCATAATGCTGACGACTGATGTCTGGCAGCTGATAACAGATAGCTAATAAAACTATGGATTATAAAGATTATTATAAGGTTTTAGGTGTGGAGCGTTCTGCTTCGCAAGACGAGATCAAGAAGGCTTACCGTAAGTTGGCTGTGAAATATCATCCCGACAAGAATCCTGATGACAAGGTAGCGGAAGAGAAGTTCAAAGAGATTTCGGAAGCTTATCAGGTTTTGGGTAATGCGGATACCCGTAAAAAATATGACGAGCTTGGCGCGAACTGGAAACAGTATGAGAACTCTGGTTTCAGCGGCTTTGGCGGAGGCGGACAAGGCTTCAACGCGAGCGGATTCTCCGACTTTTTCGATATGTTCTTCGGCGGACAGGGCGGAGCCGGATTCGACATCAGAGACTTCATGGGTGGTATGGGCGGCGGCCGTCGCTCGACACGTCCCGCTAAGGGCAGCGACCTCAACGCTACGATAAATATGACTTTGTTAGAGGCTTATCAAGGTTCACAACGTATGATAGATCTCGGCGGCAACACAATAAAAATCACCATCAAACCCGGTGTCCGCGACGGTCAGGTGCTGCGTATCAAAGGTAAAGGCAATCCCGGACGTAACGGCGGCGACAACGGCGACCTCCTGATAAAAGTGTCGATAACAAACGACCACGTCTACCAACGCGACGGCGACGACCTCATACGTAACATCAACGTCGATGTATATACCGCGATACTCGGTGGAAAGATAACCGTCACCACTCTTAAAGGCGATGTTAACGTCCCGATAAAACCGCAGACGCAGAATAACAGTACATTACGACTTAAAGGTATGGGAATGCCTCATTACGACAAAGAAGGCGCAGGCGCATTATTGCTGAAGGTACAGCTGCTGCTGCCAGAACACTTCTCGCAAAAAGAATTGGAACTCATCAAAGAAGCGAGAGAACTGAAATCTGAAAATCTGAAAATCTGAGAATCTGAGAATCTGAGAACTTGTGTTGTGGTTCTCTTAATCGTCGCCGAGGTTTTTGAGCATCGGCACGAAGCGGAAGTCGCCGTAGGTCTCACGTTTCATGGTGCCGTCTTCTTGTTTGGTAAGTCGCAGCATAGTCTGATGGTCGTCGTGTTCACATAAAGGTATCACCATGATGCCGCCAACTTTAAGCTGGTCGATGAGAGCTTGAGGTATCTCCGGTGCTGCCGCTGTTATCAATATCCTGTCGAATGGTCCGTAAGTGGGGAGCCCTTTATTGCCGTCGGCGAGGAAAGTCTTTATGAAATAAGGAAATTCGGCGAGGAAAGCCTTTGTCTTAGTGTACAACTTTCTCTGACGTTCGATGCTGAACACCTTAGCACCCATCTCGGCGAGGACGCATGCCTGATAACCTGATCCCGTGCCTATCTCGAGAACCTTCATGTTTCTCTTTATCTCTAACAAACTTGTCTGAAAAGCCACTGTGAAAGGTTGCGATATCGTCTGTCCCGAGCCGATGGGAAAGGCTTTGTCTTGGTATGCGAAGTCGAGAAATGAAGAATCCAAGAAGACATGACGCGGCACGTTGTTGATGGCGTTGAGTACGTTCTCATCTTTAATGCCTTTGTTTCTAAGATCTTCCACCATATTTTTACGCATCCCCTTATGTCTGTAACTGTCTTCTTGCATTGCTTTTTTTTATTGAAATTTCCTTTTACAAAATTACGAAAAAACCTTATATTTGCGGAAAATTATTCAAGAAATCCTTTATGTTGAAGATAGGAGTTTTGGGTGCAGGTCACCTTGGAAAAATACATATCAACTGCATCAAGCAGATAGCCGTTTATGACTTGGTGGGATTTTACGACCAAGATGAAAATACAGCGAAGAAAGTCTCTGAAGATTTAGATATAAGATGTTATTCTTCAATAGAAGAACTCGTCGATTTGGTAGATGTCGTCGACATTGTCACGCCAACTATCTCTCATTTTGAGTGTGCTTCATTAGCGTTGAAGAGAGGTAAGCACGTGTTCATAGAGAAACCTGTCGTCGCCACTGTCGATGAAGCCAATCGTCTCATCGCCATAGCTGATGAGTCGGGTTGTAAGGTCCAGGTAGGTCATGTGGAGCGTTTCAATCCTGCATATATAGCGGCACGTCCTTACATCGACGCTCCCGTGTTTGTGGAGGCTCATCGTCTCGCGCTTTTCAACCCTCGAGGCACCGACGTCCCTGTAGTTCTCGACCTCATGGTTCACGACATCGATATAATATTGGACGTGATAAAGTCGCCTATCAAGAATGTCAGCGTCAGCGGCGTCTCTATCGTAAGCCCGACACCCGACATCACCAACGCACGCATCGAATTTGAAAACGGCTCGGTGGCTAACCTCACCGCGAGTCGCCTCTCACTGAAAAATATGCGCCGCCATCGTATGTTCCAAAAAGACGCATATATCACCGTCGACTTCTTGGAGAAGAAAACCGAGATAGTGAGAATCAATGACGTGGAAGGCGAGATGAACCCATTGGCGATGACCATAGACCTCGCCGACGGAAGAAGCAAACAGATAAGTATCGAACAGCCGGAAGTGCGACCTATAAACGCGATACTGACAGAATTGGAGAGTTTCCATAATGCGATAACCGACAATACAGAACCGCCTGTCACAATTTACGACGGCGTTCAGGCATTGAAAGTCTGTTATATGATTCTTGAAGAGATAGAAAAAAATCAGCGGATAGTTCAAAATAATCTGAAGTAAGCAATAATTCATCTGTTGTCACGTTCACATAATAAATTTTGATTATGAAAATATCTAACCTTTTGCCTTTCCTTGTCGCCTCATTCGTGGCGATGTTCTCGTTCTCATCATGCAATAGATTTGAAGGAAGTCAGGAAATTCCTGCATACATACACGTGGATGCCTTTTCGTTGACGACGAACTACGAATTCGAGGGATCTGCATCTCATAATATCACCGACGTCTGGCTATATATCGACGGAAACCTTCAAGGATGTTACGAACTCCCGGCTACGATCCCAGTGCTCGAAAGAGGTAAACACGATATAATCCTCTATCCAGGTGTCAAACTTAACGGAATAAGCCAGACGAGAGTCATATACCCGTTCTATAAACCTTACTCCGTAGAGGACTTCGAACTTGAGGAAAAAAGAGTAGATACGATGTGTCCTTCAATAACGTATTATTCCCCTGACGAGAGTACGATAGAGTTTGAGTTCATCGAGGATTTCGAACGACAGGTCATGCTTGAAAATGCAGCTAACAGCGATACTACGATAATAAGAACGGAACGCGACTCTCCTGAAAATTGGAACGATGAATTCAATAATTCACATTATTCTGGTTATGTGTGGCTTGGCATTACTGACAGCAACGATACAATAGACTATTTCTGCATACTATCTGATGAATATCATGACTTGCCTGATCAAGGTAATAGCATCATCTTGGAAATGGATTATAAATGTAACGAGATATTTCAGGTAGGACTAAGAGCTAAAATCAGTGGTGAGGAGATATTTCCTCTGTATAACGTGAATCCTTCTCCAGATAAGTGGAACAAGATATATCTCAACTTAGGACCTCGTATCACCGACACTCCCGAAGCGTCGTGGTTTAAGTTCTATATTTCTGGCAGCACAGACCCTGGCAAAGAAGCAGAATATTATTTTGATAACATAAAACTCATTTATCGTGACTAAGAAAAATAACAAGAAAAAACAGACATTCAAATATGTCTTCTTAGATTGGTTGTGCGCCCTGATAGCATGGACCTTGTTCTTCTTGTTCAGAAAATATAACGAGGATCCGTATTTCTTGGAACATTATCAACTTATATTTCACGATATAAATTTCATTATCGGCATCACTTGTGTGCCTATATTCTGGTTGCTGCTGTACACGATTTCCGGATATTACAATAATGTGTTCAGCAAATCGCGACTAAAGGAGTTGGGACAGACCTTCTTCGTTGTTCTTCTCGGTGTCGTGATCTTGTTCTTCGTGACAATTATCGACGATGTGATTTATTCTTATAAGTCGTATTACGTCTCCTTCGCCATGCTCTTCGGCTTGCAGTTTACTCTTACATATATAGTACGTCTTATAATCACGACACGGACGGCAAGAAAGATACACAGGAAAGAGATTGGATTCAATACTCTCATCGTGGGTAGTAACGGTAATGCCTGCGCCATTTATGAAGAGATGGAGAATCAGATGTACTCTTCAGGTAATATTATCGTGGGTTTCGTCAACGTATTCGATAAAAAAGAATATAAGGTGGAGAAATATATTCCTCACTTGGGTTTCTATAAAGATGCCGCTAAGATTATCAAGGAATATGATATAGAAGAAGTCATCATCGCTATAGAAAGGTCGGAGATTGAGACCATCGATAAGATTCTCGTTATCTTGGAAAGTCTCGACGTGGTGGTTAAGATTATCCCTATCATGCAAGACATCCTTTTCGGCACAGTGAAGCAAGAAGCTATATGGCATGCTCCTCTCATCAGAGTCACTCCGGAATTGATGCCTGTGTGGCAGCAAGTTACTAAACGAATCTTCGACATCGTGGCATCTCTCATGGTAATAATAATTTTCTCACCTTTATATATATTCACTGCCATAATGGTGAAACTGTCGTCGCCCGGACCTATATTCTACAAACAAGAACGTATCGGTAAACATGGAAAGCCGTTCAATATGTTAAAGTTCAGAAGTATGTATGTCGACGCTGAGAGCATGGGTCCTCAGTTGTCTAAAGATAACGACCCTCGCATCACACCATGGGGACGTTTCATGCGTAAGACACGCCTCGACGAGATACCTCAATTCTTTACTGTCTTGGGCGGTAAGATGTCGATTGTGGGTTATCGCCCCGAACGTCAGTTCTACATCGACCAGATAGTGCAAAGAGCTCCTCACTATATCATGCTTCTTAAGATAAAACCTGGTATCACCAGCTGGGGAGAGGTGAAGTTCGGCTACGCGTCAAATGTCGATGAGATGATCGAAAGATTGAGATACGACATCCTTTATATAGAAAATATGAATCTCGCTCTCGACATCAAAATACTTATCTATACAGTCTTGATAGTAGTCCAGGGAAGAGGAAAGTGATGGGTTTTTAATTCATAATGCATAATGCATAATTCATAATTATTTTGATTATGCATTATGAATTGTGAATTATGAATTGCAAAGACGCACCAATTACATATTGTTAATTTTCAGTGGTGTAATATGTCACGTCTCTCGTATATTTGCAGTCACAAAAATAAATAAAAAAAATAACTTTGCAAATATAAAAATAGTTCGAGAAAGAAGGGAAAAAGTATGGGAACAGTTGAACGTCTCTTGAT
>SUWS01000014.1 GCA_015061365.1 Lentimicrobiaceae bacterium
ATTGCAGGTACGACTGCCGTTAAACAACGAAGTCATATCAAAAGTAATGATCATGAAACGACACAAGGCTATCGAAAAATTATTCGATGAAGAATTTTGGGGTACGCAATGACGAAGTCAGGAAAAAGTAGATGTGGCGGCTATACACACTGGCATCCAAAACGGTTCCGAATTTCGTTCCGAATCCATCTCAGCGGATATCACGGGACATGTACTTACTATCACCTTTAACGATAATGTGGGTATAGCGCATATCGTCATTAAGGATTCTAACGGTGTCTACATTGACAGAGACAATGTCTTCTCGACACCCGATTATGCCACCTTTATTATTAGGGAACTTCTATAAATTCCACGTTTGAATAATTTTTGACAATTACAATAAAAACTTTTGCATGCTTTATGTTTTTTATCGGAATCTTTTCATCTTTCTTTCAATCACATAGCTCGCTATGCTCTTTCAAGAAATACAAAAATCTTCTCAATAAAAATTCATAAATCATTTGCAAAGCAATTTATAGAAATTCCCTTAATGATGCCGGCTGTTACAGAATGGACATCACCTTGAGTAACGGTGAACAGTATTACGGATACTTTCAAGTTGAAAATTGAAAGTTGAAAACTGAAAATTAGCTGTCAGCCGTCAGTTCACGGCAAAAAAATCATGTGGAAAATTGAAAATAAGAAAGGATAAGGCACATGAAAAACAATATTTTCATATTGGGGAAGAATAAGTTCATTAAACATTGGTCTGGTATATATTAACTAGACGGTAAATAAATGACATTATCTTAATTTTATTATGTATAACAAAAATCTAACAAAATGAAAACAAAATTTTTTATATCAATTATATTGCTTGCAATGGGCTTCGTAACTAACGCTCAAACAAGCAAAGAATCGGCAAATGCAAGAGTCTTAAATGAATTTGCTGATAAATTAGACAATTATAATATTATTGCAAAATAATCTAAATCTTTTTAGTATGAAAAAAATTATTTTATCTTTAGCCATCATGGTAATGGCTTCATCCTTGACGGCTCAGGTATCCGTATGGGATGGAAGTTACGAAGAGTTCGACACTTCTAACGAAAGGGGGCTTACCGAGGATAACCCTATCCTCATTGAGAATGCAGCGCAGCTGGCTCATTTCTCCACACTTTATTTCTGCAGCGGAGAATACCAAAACAAATATTTCAAACTTACCACCGACGTAGACCTAAACAATATGGAGTGGCAACCTATTGGCGGAGCACATTCGCATATCAGCTGCGACGGATTCGACGCCCATTTTGATGGCGACAACCATGTCATATATCAACTTACCGATGCACTTTTCGCTTATAGTACAGGAAGCATTGAGAATATCACTGTAAAAGAATCTACGTTCATACTTGATAACTACTCTAACTTCGGCGTGATAACAAGCGGTGGCGTAGAATGCAAAATCGAAAACTGCCATACTTATGCAGACATAAAAATAGAAGGGTTCGAAGACTATATTGATGATATCTATGTTGGTTCTATCGCTGGAGGTGACTTAGCTTCCGTAACCATAAAAAACTGCACTAACCATGGAAACATAGACGTAGACTTGAAAGAGGCACGTGAAAATAGCAGAGTCGTTGTATGCGGCATCTCTACAGGTGGAACTGAAGTGTTCAATTGTCAGAACTACGGAAATATAAATATCTATTCTGAAGCTAAAAATATTGGTGCAAGTGGAATATCGTCGAATGTAAATCAGATCGCATATTGTTCCAATTATGGCGATATCAATGTTAATATGACTGCAGGAGGAGACCTCATAGAAATGACATGTGGCGGAATATCTCCTAATTTCGTTGGATATCCCCGTAAAATAATTTCATGCTTCAATAAGGGTGACATCGTAATCAATGTAACCGGCGGAACTGATGAATCTGTAATAATTGGTGGTGGCTTAGTTGGTAAGTATTTAGGTGGCAATGATAATCTTGAAATAGGAATCAATAACGGATATAATACCGGTAACGTCACGATAAATTGCAGCAGCGGTAACTCTTACGCAGGAGGTATTATAGGTCTCGTGCCTGATAACGAAAATGAGCCTGTCGTTAATGTCAGATCATGTTATAATGTAGGAATCATTGAAGCAGAAAATATTGGTGGTATACTTAATATAGAGAAGAATGCAGTCGCTGAAATCGACAACTGCTTTATGTTGAATGTTGTCGAAAATAACGGATATGGGGAATCTCTGGCTGAAGACTTTATGAAGAGTGATGAGTTCGTGAATATGCTTAACAAGTACGGCAAATTCTTCATAAAAGACACAGAACCTTTCGTTAATGATGGATATCCTGTTATAGACTATTCCGATATGAACGAGACAATAAATGTTGATGATGTTACTATAAACAACAACATCTCTGTCTATCCTAACCCTGCAAACGACTATGTGAAAGTGTCAACAGCCGACGGACAACAGACAACAGTAAGGATTTACAACACGCTTGGAATGTTAGTAGAGACGCGGCTTGCCACGTCCGCAACAAATGAAATAGAAATCAATGTTTCAGAATACAATCCTGGAATCTATTTCATCAATATCAGCAACGAAGAATCTAATGTAACAAAGAAGATTGTTATTGAATAATTTTTACTTTGAACTTTGAACTCTGAACTTTGAGCTTTGAGCTTTGAACCTTGAACCTTGAGCTTTGAGCTTTGAACCTTGAACTTTGAGCTTTGAACTTTGAGCTTTGAACTTTGAACTTTGAGCTTTGAACCTTGAACCTTAGTTCAACAGCTTTAGTTCAAAAGCCTTAGTTCCAGAATTATAGAATTCGTCATCTGTAGAGACGTACCAATTACACCATTGAAAATTAACAATATGTAATTGATACGTCTTTTTTTTGAAACTGAAAATCTGAAAATCTGAGAATCTGAGAAAAGTTTTGAACTTTGAACCTTGAACCTTGAACGTTGAGCTTTGAACCTTGAACTAAAGTTCAAAAGCCTTGGTTCAAAAGCCTTAGTTCAATAGCCTTAGTTCAAAAATTCAATTACTTAATAATCAATGATTTACCCTCCCAATTTTATAAAAAAATATTTAAAAAAGTTTGGATTTTTGAAATAAAATTATAAACTTTGCAGGACGGAAAATGAAAGGAAACAATATGGAAAATAACATACAAATATTAGGCAAGAACAAATTTATTAAATGAAAGTCTCTGCTGGATATGAATTACAGCATTCATCTACAGAGACTTTTTTATAATTTGATTCAATATAAATCTTCAATCATGGGAATAATGCGGTTCTGCCCACGATCCACGATTAAGGATAAAAAGTTAATAAATAGAACCAGCAAAAATTATTAAAATCCTATTAGTATGAAAAAATTTATCATCTCCATAGTCATCTTAGCAATGACGGCATCCTTGACGGCTCAGATATCCGTATGGGATGGAAGTTACGAAGAGTTCGACACTTCTAACGAAAAAGGTCTCACAGAAGACAACCCTATCCTCATAGAAAATGCGGCACAATTAGCGTTCATGTCGCAACTGTCTTATAGCGCAAACAATAAAATGTACTATAAACTTACAACTGACATCGATCTTAATTATCTTCCTTGGACACCTATAGGTATGTTGCTCAACAGCACTTTCTATGGTTATTTCGACGGCAACAATCATAGCATCAGCAAGATGGATTTCGCATTGTTCAGTTTAGCCCAAGGCTATATAAAAAACCTGACAATCAAAGATACCGATTTCATAATTGATGATGCGGCGAGTTCTCCTTTCGGATCCTTCACGTTCGGCGCTTTCAATGACGATTTGCTCCTTATCGAGAACTGCCACAATTATGCGAATATCACAATAAAAGACGGATTCAACTTCGCCATCGGCGGTATCATAGGCCGTTGTGAGGAGAGCACATACATCTACAACTGCTCAAACCACGGAAACATCAATATTACAAATCAAGAAGACGGAACTCATCCTATTGTTGGAGGCATCGGTGGCAGGGTATATAACACCTCGTTCTGTTACAATACTGGTGACATCAACCTTGAATGTTCCTTCATTAATAATGTGAGGACAGGCGGCATAGCTGGATTGGCAAGTAAAGAGATACAAAATTGCTACAACACCGGAAATGTGGAGCCGATAGTATATAACGAAGGTATGTCAATATCTGGTGGTATTGTAGGTTATGTTGGTGGAAGCAGCAGTTTGTTGTCATGCTATAACATAGGATACGTCAATGGCGACTCTTCTTCAGGATTGATCGGTCAAATTGAAAACGAGGATGGATTCGTTGCCGACAACTGCTTCATGGCTGAACATAACGAAAGTATTGGTTATGGCGAATTACTTTCAACCGACTTCATGAAAAGCGATGAATTTGTCACGATGCTCAACAAGTATAACGATTATTACAAGAAAGATGTAGAGCCATTCGTCAATGACGGTTATCCTATCATAGACACAGAAAAGATTCCTGCCTTCGATATCGACGGAACATTTGGTGTTAAAGAAACAAATACTGATAACAACATCTCCGTCTATCCTAACCCGGCTAAAGACTTTGTGAAAGTGTCGGCAGACAACGGACAACAGACAACAGTCAAGATATACAACACAGTTGGAATGTTAGTAGGGACGCGGCTTGCCACGTCCGCAACAAATGAAATTGAAATCAATGTTTCAGAATACAATCCTGGAATCTATTTCATCAATATCAGCAACGAAGAATATAATGTAACAAAGAAGATTGTTATTGAATAATTTTTACTTTGAACTTTGAACTTTGAGCTTTGAACCTTGAACTTTGAACTTTGAACTTTGAACCTTGAACTAAAGTTCAACAGCCTTAGTTCAAAGTTCAACAGCCTTAGTTCAAAGTTCAACAGCCTTAGTTCAAAGTTCAACAGCCTTAGTTCAAAGTTCAACGTTCAAAAAAAATTCCGTTGTCTGTTGTCCGTTGTCTGTTGACTTTTCTTATTTTTGCGAAAAAATAAGTTATGACACAAAATCTACAATCGAAACTCGTCGAGAAGAAATATCTCTTGACGTTCATCTTGATAACAAGTCTGTTCGCTCTATGGGGCTTCGCTAACGACATCACGAATCCTATGGTGGCGGCATTTCAGACGGTGATGGAACTTTCGGCTGCGAAAGCCTCTTTGGTACAATTCGCTTTCTACGGAGGCTATGCAACAATGGCGATACCTGCGGCTCTCTTCGCTAAACGTTATAGTTACAAAAAAGGCATCTTGTTAGGGTTGATACTCTACGCTATCGGAGCGTTCATGTTCATTCCGGCAGCCAACCGCCAGGAGTTCGGATTCTTCTGTGTCTCGCTTTACATCCTTACTTTCGGACTCGCCTTCTTGGAAACGACAGCCAATCCTTACATCTTATCGTTAGGAAGCAAAGAAACCTCGACACGTCGCCTCAACCTCGCCCAGGCTTTCAATCCTATTGGCTCACTGTTGGGAATGTTTGTAGCCTCGAGAATAGTACTCGCTAAATTGGAGTCCGACACCGCACAAGTACGTGAGATAGGATTCAGCAACCTCGACGATGCGACCAAACTCTCCATACGTGAACACGACTTAGACATCATCAGAAATCCTTACGTGGTTTTAGGTTGCGTCGTGATTTTGGTCTTCATCATCATCGCGATATTCGTGAAAGACAATAATAACACCGCAGATAATAATTCGGCTGCGGATAATAAAGGTACGATGAAACGTCTGTTTACAAACAAGATTTACCGTGAAGGCGTATTGACGCAGTTCTTCTACGTAGCGGCTCAGATCATGACATGGACATTCATCATACAATATGCCGACCGTCTCGGTATCGACAAGGCGACAGCACAGATATATAATATTATCGCTATGGGAATGTTCCTATGCGGACGTTTCATAAGCACATTCCTGATGAGATATGTCAACTCCCGCAAGTTATTAATGTACTTCGCTATAGGTGCGATGGCAGCAGCGGCAGGAACAATACTGATTGACGGCATCGCAGGACTTTACTGTCTCATGGCAATCTCAATCTTCATGTCACTTATGTTCCCTACAATATATGGCATTGCCTTGGAAAACGTAAGCTTGAACGACAGTAACTTAGGAGCTGCGTTCTTGGTAATGGCGATAGTAGGCGGTTCATTGATGCCACCAATTCAAGGCATGATTATCGACTTGGGAACAGTGGCAGGTCTTCCGGCAGTCAACTTCTCATTCATACTTCCGTTTATATGTTTCCTTATGATATTCATCTACGGACTTAGGGCAAGCCGTTCAATTAACAGTTAACAGTTGACAATTAACAGTTGACAATTGACAGTTTACAATTGACAATTTACTATTAGAGGTTGGTGAGATTTTGCCAACCTCTTTTATATTATGGTCAACACACATAGGTTTTACCATCAAAAAAAGTTCAATTAGCAGAGTTCAAGGTTCAAAGTTTTTTCTTATCTTTGCCCAATTAATCATTTTTCTTTTAAAAAAATAATCATTATGTCAGATAAAGTCAAATTCATAGAAGGCGGTCTCACTTACGACGACGTTTTGTTAGTTCCTGCTTACAGCAATATCATTCCGAGAGATACCAACCTCAGCACTAATTTCTCACGTAACATCAAGTTGAACATCCCGATTGTAACGGCAGGTATGGACACTGTTACAGAAGCTGCTATGGCAATCGCTATCGCTCAGGAAGGCGGCATCGGTGTTCTTCATAAGAACATGACGATAGAACGTCAGGCTGCTGAGGTGCGTAAGGTGAAACGCGCTGAGAACGGCATGATCATCGACCCTGTCACCATCAGAGAGACAGCGTTAGTCGGCGAGGCTCTCCGCATGATGAACGAGAATCGTATCGGCGGAATCCCAGTAGTTAACGAGAATAACGTCTTGGTAGGTATCGTGACAAACCGCGACCTCCGCTTTATCAACGATATGAAACGCCCTATCTGTGAAGTCATGACAAAAGAAAACTTAGTTACCACTACAGAGTTCACAGACTTCGCCAAGGCAGCCGAGATTCTCCAACAACATCGTATAGAAAAATTACCTGTAGTTGACAAAGACTTCCGTCTCGTCGGACTTATCACATACAAAGACATAATCAAAATAAAGGCACGTCCTAACGCGAGCAAAGACTCTCACGGTCGTTTGCGTGTAGCAGCTTCTGTAGGTATCGCAGCCAACACCATCGAAAGAGCAGAGGCTTTAGTAGCGGAAGGTGTCGACGCAATTAACATCGACACAGCTCACGGCCACTCGCAAAACGTCATCAACGTAGCCAAGGAGTTGCGTCAAAGATTTCCAGACATCGACATCGTAGTAGGTAATATCGCTACAGCCGACGCAGCACGCGAATTAGCCAAGACAGGTATCGACGCTATCAAGGTAGGTATCGGACCAGGTTCAATTTGTACGACACGTATCATCGCCGGCATCGGCGTCCCACAACTTACAGCTGTATATAATGTATCACAAGCACTTCAAGGTACAGGCATTCCTGTCATCGCCGACGGTGGTATCCGTTATACCGGCGACATCGTGAAAGCTATCGCTGCAGGTGCATCATCAATTATGGCGGGTTCGTTGTTCGCTGGCGTCGATGAATCACCAGGCGACACTATCATCTTCGAAGGCAGAAAATACAAGACATATCGTGGCATGGGTTCTCTCGAAGCTATGCAATGCGGATCTAAAGACCGTTACTTCCAAGATATGGAAGACGACATCAAGAAACTCGTTCCGGAAGGTATCGTTGGCAGAGTCCCTTATAAAGGCAGCCTCTCCGAAGTCGTATATCAACTCGTCGGAGGTCTCCGCGCTGGTATGGGATACACAGGTTCAAGAACTATCAGCGACTTACAACAAGCTCAGTTCATCAAGATCACAGCTTCCGGCATGCGCGAAAGTCATCCTCACGACATCACGATCACACAAGAATCACCTAACTATAGCACAAAAGCTTAAGTCAGTTTACAATTAACAATTTACAGTTAACAGTTAGCAGTTAGAAATAATTGTACATCGTTAATTGTAAATTGTTAATTCAAAAAATAATATAGTTAGAAATCATACGTTATTTTTAAAAAATAATAATACTATATGACAAGAAAACAAACATGTATGACATGGCTCGTCGCATTATGTTTTATGATGATGCCATCTTTACTATCAGCTCAGTCTTATACTAAAAAGACTTTAATAACTATCGGTGACAAGGAGATTACCGCCAAGGAATTTATGAATACATACGAGAAGAACAACATCAACACTGATGTCATCGACAAGAAAAGTGTTGACGATTATCTTCAGTTATACATAGACTTCCAACTCAAGGTGGCGGAAGCTGAATATCTCAAGATGGACACCTCAGCCACTTTCCAAAAAGAACTTGCCAATTATCGCAAACAATTAGCGAAACCTTATTTCTCAAACGACGACATCACAGATGAATTAGTTAAGGAAGCATACGAAAGAATGCAATACGACATGAACGCCGCACACATTCTCTTCAGATGCGATGCCAACGCTGTTCCTGCCGACACTCTCAAAGTTTACAATAAGGCAATGGAAGTGCGTGAACGTATATTAAAAGGTGAAGACTTCAATGCGATGGCTGTTGAGTTCTCAGAAGATCCTTCGGCACGCGACATGGAAGAAATTCCTGGTGTCAGAAGAGCTTACGTAGGCAACAAAGGCGAACTCGGCTATTTCACTGCGTTCGATATGGTATATCCTTTCGAGTCGGGAGTATATAATACGGAAGTCGGAAGTGTTTCCATGCCAATGCGTTCGTCGTTCGGCTATCACCTCATCAAAGTCAACAGCAAGACCCCTGCGATGGGAGTTATCAGTGCTGCTCATATCTTCATCGCAGCCGACCCTAAAGATCCTAACAAGACAGATTCACTCCTCTGCGCAAAAGCAAACAACATCTATAATGAAGTCATTAACGACCAGGAAAACTGGAGCGATTACGTGAAAAGATATTCCGACGACAAAGGTACCGTTACAAATAGCGGCAGACTTACCCCGTTTAGAGTCAACCAGATTGTACCTGAATTTGTCGGTGCACTGAAAGAACTCCAACCTAATGAAATATCAAAACCTGTCAAGACGAGTTTCGGTTATCACATTATTAAATTAGTTGGCAACACACCACCGTCAGACTTTGAAGCAGAAGAAAGCAAGATTAAAGAAAGAGTCGGTAGAGATATGAGAGGTCAGCTCAGCGAAGAGATAGCGATGCGTCGTATCATGAAAGACAACAACTTCAAGGAAAACCACAAAGTCAAAGACGCTTTCATAACAACCATCGACAGCTCAATAATCGCCGCACAATATAAAGTTGGTGAAGGCATCGACACAACACAGGTGCTCTTCTCTACAAAAGATATGGAATGGACAGTACAGGATTTCATCGATTATATATATGCTAACCAAAAGAAACAAGGTTTCATAACACCTGCAGCTTATTCATATCAGCTGTATGATGCTTTCTTGCAACAGGAAGTCTTCGCATACGAAGATTCTAAATTGGAAGAGAAATATCCTGAGTTCAAAGCCTTGGTACAGGAATATCACGACGGTATCTTATTGTTCTCTCTGATGGAAAACGAAGTATGGAATAAAGCCGCTGAAGACACTCTCGGACTACAAAAATACTATGAAGAACATAAGGACTCTTATACGTGGAACGACCGCGTAAGAGCATTAGTAGTGACATGTCACCGTAAAGACAACGTAGAAGAAATCAAGAACTTAGTAATACAGGACATCAGTGTTGATTCTTTGCGTTCCTATTTCAAAGAAAACAAATCACAGGCTTCGGTGAGATTCTCATTCTACCAGAAAGGCGATAACGTCAATGTCGACGCGACACAATGGAAAGAAGGTACCTTGGCAGAGTATTCTTCTTCCGTCGATAATACAACACAGATTATCAAGATCGTTGAAGTACGTCAGCCAGAACCTAAAACTTTCAAGGAAGCAAAAGGTCTGATAACATCCGCATATCAGTCCGAACTCGAAACAAAGTGGATCGGACAGCTCAGAGAAAAATTTGATGTCACCGTCAACGAGAAACTATTAACAAAAGTTAAGAATAATTATAATAACAAATAAGATGCGTTTGCTCTGGGTCGGTCTTATATTTCTAACTTTCTTATCTACTTGTCAAGAACAGAAAGAAGACAAGGGCGAGGTTGTAGTATCAGTCTATGGTAAGAATTTATATAAGACCGACTTGGACGACATCTCGTACGAAGGCATAAGCTATAGCGACAGTGTACTGAGGTCAAAACTCTATATCGACAAATGGGTTCTCAACCAGCTGCTCGTCCAACAAGCAGAAAACAACCTCGACCCAAGTCAGTTAGATTTTTCCAAAAGATTGGAGGAATATCGTACCTCCCTGATAATAGACAAGTACGAAACAGAACTGATAAACCAAAATCTTGACGACAATATCACAGAAAATCAGATATATGATTATTACAACAAAAACCAAGATGAGTTCAGACTGAACCGCGACATCGTGAGAATGGTATCCGTAACCTTGGACAAAAGACATAAACAGAGATGGAAATTCATGAATCTGTTACGCGACAACGACTCCATTATGGTCGATTCCATCACATCCATGGCTGAGAAATATGCAGTGACTTACGATATGAATATCAATGTGTGGCGTAACTTAAATGACGTTGTGTCGCAATACGATTTGAAAATTAAAGACAATAAGACTCTTTCGGATAAAAACAGATTTATGGTAATCTCCGACGATGATCATATAACATACATTCGTTTTTGTGAATGCCGATTCATCGCGGATCTTACACCATGCGAGATGGAAACTGAAAGAATCAGATATATCATCCTTAACAATAGAAAAAGAGAATTGTTAGATAAGCTATATGACGACTTATACTCTAATGCTATTCAAGATAAGGCTATTGTAGTTTATTAATATGATTGGCAATAATGTAGAGACGTGACATATTGCACAACAGAAACAATCTATTTGTAATTGGTACGTCTCAGATTAAATTGATAATAAATTTGAAATTATAAAATACAGATAATGAAAAGATTTTTTTTGATAATATCTTTTGTTTTGTTTGCGGTTTCATCAAAAGCTCAGGAACCACAGGTCATCGACAGGGTCGTGGCAGTTGTCGGACAGAATATCATCCTTCAGTCTGATATTGAAGCTCAATATATGCAGTTACGTTTGCAGGGAGGAATTCAGGGAAGTGCGAGTTCTATACGTTGTGAGATATTAGAAGATCTCATGTTTCGCAAACTGATGCTTAACCAAGCGGAAATGGATAGTATCACCGTGACAGACGAACAAGTGAATGCTGAGGTGGATCGTTTAGTAAGATATTTTATATCCCAACTCGGTTCACAAGAAAATCTCGAGAAGTATTACAAGAAGTCGATGTCGGAGATTAAGGAAGAGTTGTTCAGGATGAGAAAAGATCAGATGTTGGAGGAACAGGTTCAACAAACTATGTTAGCAAATGTGGAAGTGACTCCGGCAGAAGTGAGGAAATGTTATTACGACATCCCTCACGACAGTGTCCCGATGGTCAACTCTAAATATGAGATAGCGCATATCGTCAAGAAACCTTCCATCACCTTAGAGCAGAAATTAGAAGTCAAAGACAGGTTATATAAGATGCGTAAGCGTATCCTCGACGGAGAGCGTTTCTCCACATTGGCGTTGTTATACTCAGAAGATCCCGGATCAGCAAAGAAAGGCGGCGAGTTAGGATTTCATGGCAGAGGCGAGTTCGCACCAGAGTTCGAGGCGGCAGCATTCAACTTACGCGACGGCGAGATCTCTGAAGTCATAGAGACAGAATTCGGATTCCATATCATACAGATGATAGAACGTCGCGGCGAATTCGTCAACGTACGTCATATCTTGCTTACAGTGAAAGTATCGCCAGAAGCGTTACAAGAAGCGTACGACGAACTCGACTCAATAGCTAAACTCATCAACAACGACAGCATCACCTTCGATGAGGCAGTACGTAAGTTCAGCGATGAAAACGATAAGATAAGCGGCGGCATACTCGTCAACCCTAATACAGGCAGCACTCTTTTCGACGCATCAGAACTCGACCAACAAGTGTCGTTCACCATCAACAGAATGCAAGTGGGTGAACTGAGCGAACCTGTACCAATGAAAACCGATGATAACAAAGACGCCTATCGCCTCCTCTATCTGAAGAGAAAAACAGCTCCTCACAAGGCAAATCTTAAAGACGATTACACCCTCATACGCGACTGGGCAATGCAACAGAAACGTGAGGAGATTATCAATAAATGGATAGCTAATAACTCACAGAAAGCATATATCAAGGTCATCGACGACTTCAAAGATTGTGACTTTATGTTCGATTGGAAATTTGCGGAATAAGAATCAAAGCATTAGAATTTAATATGTATCAATCAGACGTAGAAGGTGCTAAGGCACTCGTACAGAAATATGAACAACTGAAGAGAGAAATCTCTAAAGTTATTGTCGGTCAAAACGAAATTATTCATAACACGATATTGTCGGTATTTTGTCAAGGTCATGTCCTGCTGGTGGGTGTGCCAGGTCTTGCCAAGACTTTGTTGGTAAG
Source organism: Lentimicrobiaceae bacterium (assembly GCA_015061365.1). Classification (GTDB taxonomy): domain Bacteria; phylum Bacteroidota; class Bacteroidia; order Bacteroidales; family F082; genus Limimorpha. The sequence continues at coordinate 12,673 of SUWS01000014.1, forward strand.
CACTATCGGTCGTGCGCTTGGACTTTCCTTTAACAGAATACAATTCACTCCCGACCTTATGCCGTCCGACATACTCGGAACGGAGATATTAGACGACTCTCGTCAGTTTAAATTCGTAAAAGGCCCGGTGTTCTCAAATATTATCCTCGCCGACGAGATTAACAGAACGCCTCCTAAGACTCAGGCGGCTCTCCTCGAAGCAATGCAGGAAAAGCACGTCACAATATCGGGAAAGACATATAAACTCGACGCTCCTTTCTTCGTGCTCGCGACACAGAATCCTATAGAACAAGAAGGAACGTATCCTTTGCCAGAAGCACAGCTCGACCGTTTCATGTTTAATTTGAAACTCGACTATCCGTCATACGAAGAAGAAATAGAAGTAGTGAAAAACACCACTTCCGCTAAGGTGACAGACATAACACCGGTGATGACGGCTGAAGAGATAGTTTATTTCCAGAACTTAGTGCGCCGTGTCCCTGTAGCTGATAATGTCTATGAATATGCTGTCGGATTAGTGTCACGCACGCGACCAAACACAGAACGCGCTCACGAATGGAGTAATAAATATCTCAGCTGGGGCGCAGGACCTCGTGCTTCTCAATATCTAATAATAGGTGCGAAAGCGAATTCATTACTGAAAGGTAAGTTGTCGCCCGACATAGAAGACGTTCAAGAAGTGGCACTTCCTATCTTACGTCATCGTCTTGTGAGAAACTACACGGCGGAAGCAGAAGGAATAGGAATAGAAAAAATTGTGAAAGAGATTCTTTAAGAACTTTGGAACTCTGGAATTTTGGAATTTTAGAGTATCATAGATTAATCTATGGGAGTCGTCATGGAAATATAAGGTAATGTTGCCAAAAAACAAAAAAGGACTGACGATCGTCAATCCTTTTTTGTACCTGAGGCCGGAATCGAACCGGCACGCCCGAAATGGGCACAGGATTTTAAGTCCGGCGCGTCTACCTATTCCGCCACTCAGGCACTTATCCTGTTACAAAAAATCCCGACATTTTATCGGGACTTTGAGCGGAAAACGAGACTCGAACTCGCGACCCCGACCTTGGCAAGGTCGTGCTCTACCAACTGAGCTATTTCCGCGTTGTTGTTTGATGGTGCAAAGATACGCATTTTCTAATTACGCGCAAGTGTTTTTTAAACTTTTTTTTATTTTTTTAAAATTATTTTTTTTATCCTTGAAAAACAAATGATTATACAACAAATAAATTTAATTTAACACTTAAATTTATACTGAAAACCATCTTCTCCCCTACTCTCTACGCATATTTTAATCATAAAAATATCACAAAAATCAAAAACAGCTCATTTTTTCAGTATAAACAAGACCAATTCAAAAGCAACAATCCGGATAATTTCACGATTATTTTCATTCTTTCTGAAAAATAGTCTTAATCCCATACTTCCAATTTACAATTAAGGGGACTTCTATAAATTGCTTTTCGAAAGATTTATGAATTTATTTTGAGAAGATCATAGTAAAGGCGTAGTGTTTTATGTAGATGACGAAAGCCACGGTTTAGCAGTATAACCCAAGCAAGAGAAAAAATGGGAAGATGATACAAATTATGTTTATGGTCAGGACATCGTAAACATTCCTAACGAGATGCTTCCGAATGGCGAAGCATGGACTATCAACGTGAAAGGCGAATGCAGACGCTGTCCTAAACTCGCTTTAAGAATATATGCCTGAGCCTTAAGAATGTTTTAAAACATCCTATATATTTTTTACATATACCTATAATATATATCCTAATTTATATTAACTTTGCGCACTGATTTTACAATGGCAAAGTATGATTCATTTGACGAAGATTTTTCATTTTGAAGCGGCTCACGCCCTGATGGGCTACGACGGTCGCTGCCGTAATATCCACGGACATTCATACGAGATGCGTGTCACTATAAAAGGTATGCCCATCATGGACGATTCCAATCCTAAAAACGGAATGGTGATGGACTTCGGCGACCTCAAAAAAATCGTCAATGAAGAGATAATCGACCATTATGACCACGCTTTCATATTAAATAACCGAATGCCAAACGACTTCATCGAAGAGGTGAAACGTCATTACGAAAGAATCATAGTACTTCCTTTCCAACCTACTACCGAATTAATGCTGATAGATTTCTCAAAAAAAATTAAGAACAGACTTCCCGACAATGTGCAGCTCGTCAAGATTTTCTTGAAAGAGACTGACGGTTCTTTCGCCGAATGGATTGAAGAATGAGATAATTAACATAAGTATTAAATTAATTAACAAACTATGAAAAAGTTTTTAACCACTTTATTGCTTTTGGTGTTGTTTGCACCATTCGCAATGAGAGCCGATGAAGTCATTATCGGCGAAGGCACAGACTACGATTGCTCGGTGCCGTTCAACACGCTCTACACCTATTCGTGGAATGAGTCAATCTATCCAGGAACTGAAATAGGCGGAGCTTGTACAATCAATTCAATAGCGTTCAACTGTAACGCTCACGACACAATCGGCACTCTCAACCTCACAGAGTTGGATGTCTACATGGGTATCACACAAAGAGAGACGATGTCGTCAACAATCGACTGGACACCAGCTGCCGACCTCAGTTTGGTTTACTCCGGCACTAACGTAGTAATCGGTGACGACACATGGGAAACAATAACATTAGATTCTCCTTTCTATTTTACCGGAGAAGGTAACTTGGTTGTTGTCGTAGCTAAGAAAACAAACTTCCAATACATCTCCGAATTGAAATGGTTCTACACCAGCGTCGATAACACAACATTATATCGTCGTAACGACAGTTCGGAAAGTATCGCTGATGAACATCCTGGTTCTGCTGCTGGTACAAGATTATCTTACAGACCTAACATCAAGTTAAACTATACGCCAGGTGAAGTAGAATCTCCTGTCATTCTTAATCCTGAGACAATAGACCTTGGCTATCGTCCTATCGGTGCTTGGATGCGTCCTCAAAATATCGAAGTGACAACATCTGGCGATGACGCAGCAATTTCTTCAATCTCATCATCAAATCCATTCTTCGTATATACTCCTGTCGAGATGCCTTACGAACTTACAACAGAAACCCCTCTCACAGTGAAGGTGTCGCATCTCTCAGGTAACGACGGCGCACAGACAGGCGAACTCCTTATCAACCATAGTTTCGGTTCTGATGCAGTACAGCTCACAGCAACAGCTTATACTCCTAATGTATCTGACGTATGGGAAATGCCAATGGTAGTCGGCGAATATCCTTTCGTTCACACACCAGACTTCGACAATCTTTACGACAACTATATGTTGCCTGGCGATGAAGAAGACGGAAAAGATATTGTATACAGACTTACATTCCAAGAAGAGACATCATTGTCGGCAAAGGTGAACGGAGCAAACGGCAAGGTGGCTCTCTACGAAACACACTTCAACGGCAAAGGAGGTCCTGACTTCGACAACTATTATGGAACAACAGCAGATCCAGACGATCCTAACGACCCGACACCTGACATCTTGGGCGACTCGTTCTCAGAAAATTTCGACGACGGATCAATGGAAGGATGGAGAACAATAGACGCTGACGGCGACTTCCGTAACTGGAAAATATCTACCGGAAATGGTGTTCCTGGTATAGATGAAACAAAATGTATATATTCAGAGTCATGGGACGAAGTTTCAAACTCTGCTCTTACTCCAGATAATTACTTGGTTACTGATGGGCTATATTCTATAACAGATAATTCGACACTCTCATTCTATGCCAAACCTGTGGAAACTGGTTATTATATGGAACATTATGGTGTAGCCGTATCAACAGATGGTGTCAATTTTACAACACTTTGGCAACATAGTGTTACAATTAATGAAGCTGCTAATTGGACTCTTCAAACAATAGACCTCAGCAATTATGCGGGACGTAACATCTACATTGCTTTCCGTCACTTCAATTCTTCAAATGAGCATGCTATCTGCATCGACAACATTGAACTTACATCAGGTAACCGTTCTGCAAAATCAAGCACAATAGAAAACCTTACAGTTCCTGCAGGCGTTTATTATCTCGTAGCATCAGCAACAGAAAAGTTTACAGTATCTGTCATCACTGAGACAGAAGGCGGTAACAACACAGTATCTGAAGTCGTCGCTGAAGTAGTTAACGACAACAGCGCAAAAGCATATTGGAGCTGGGACTTCATCAACAACAGACTCGCTTTCAAATCGGGAAGAGAAATAGAAAATCCTAAGAACACAAAAGGCTTCTCAAACTATAAGGTATATAGAAAAAATATCATTGGCAATAACGAAGCAGTACTCGTAGCAAACAACGTGACAGATACAGTTTATGTCGACAACACTTGGGGAACAGCCCAAGGCGGTATATATAAATATGGTGTATCTGTAGTTTATACCGACGGAGAAACTCCTATCGTTTGGTCGAACAGCATCGATAAAGATATGAATGTCGCTGTCACCATCAATGTTGAAACAGAAACTGGCGCATCGGCAAACGGCGCACAGGTCTCATTCGTAAATGCTGACGACGCTTCTTATACATACGAAGTAACATTAGGTAATTCTGGAACTCACACATGGAACGACTTCCGTCTCGGAACTTACGACTACACTGTTTCTTTAGAAGGTTTCAAGACAAGCGCAGCAACAATAGACATCACAGAATCAACAGTCATTGAATGTGTTCTTGAAGAAGTCTTCGCGATCGGCGACTTCTACGTCTCTCCAACAGGATGGGCTATGTGGAATGACAACGCCGCTTCATTCGATGTGATGTTGGACGGTCAGAACGTTGCTGAAGTTGAAACAAATTATTATCAGTTTGATGTCACAGACCTCGTGGAAGGTAATGAGTATACAGCTAAGGTAGTTGGTAACAATACGATGGAATACACCTGGACATACAGCCCATGTTCAAACTTCGTGGAAGTTACAGAATATTCCGTAGAACTCAATGGCAAGGACGTTGAACTCTCATGGACTCTCCCAGTTCAAGGCGACGGTTCTTATCCATCAGAATTCATGTTCGACTTCGAAGACGGAACATTGAATGGCTTTACAACCATCGATGCCAATGCCGACGGTAACAAATGGGGCAACTCAACACAATTCTCACAAACCGACTGCGGTTACGAAAGTGCTAACAGCGCAGTATCTCGTTCATACGACGGAATGTATAACTTCGAACCAGACGATTATTTGGTAACAGCAAGTAAATATGCCATCACCGAAGATTCTAAACTCGTGTTCCATGTATGCGCCGAAAACTCTATGTATGCTGCCGAACATTATGGTGTAGCAATCTCAGAGTTCAGCAACGTATCGCCATCAGCGTTCACCATGATTTGGGAAGAGACTTTGACAGCTAAAGAAGGTGAGAATGTAGATCGCGACGCAAGAGCACAAGGCACATGGTATCAGAAGACTATCGACTTGAGCGCATACGCAGGCAAAGACGTTTATATCGCTTTACGTCACTTCGACTGCTACGGTCAGTTCTGGATCAATATCGACAACCTGACATTGACAACAAATGCAAAAGCAACGGCAGATGATGGCGAATGGATTCATTATGACGACGACGCTAACTTAGACGCTGTAGGTATGAACAACGGTGCTACAATGCAATGGGGCATCATGTTCCCTGCTGAAGATTTAGTGCCATACGCAGGAAAAGAAATCACAAAGATCTCCATGTACGACAAGACAGCTCACGATGGTTCTATCTCGATTTACTTCGGTGGCAACGACGCTCCTGCTAACTTAGTACATACACAAGCATACGTTTGTACAGGTGCAGAAGATTATACCGAATTTGAATTGTCGAGCGCGGTAGACATCACAGGTGAAGATAATATCTGGATTGTGTTTGAAAACAACAACGGTCAGTTCGTGGCTTCATGCTGCGTAGGAAACGGCGAACCTAACGGACGTTGGATCTCCTTCAACGGCATCGAATGGTCTGACGTAAGCGAATCTGTGGGAATGGACATCACATGGCAGATCCGCGCTTACGTTGAAGCTCCTAAGGAACCTAACTACACAGAATATGAAGTGCTCGGCGCTATGGTTTATCGTAACGGCGAACTCATCACCGAAGAACCTATAACAGAAGAAACATTCGTTGACGTAAATCCTGGCTATGGCGACTTCGAATATTCAGTAAGAGCAGTATTCGGCGGCGAAGAGAATTCATACTATGCGATGTCATGTCCTCAGACAGAAAATATCTCTATAGTAAGAACATGTCCTGCTCCTCGTAACCTCCACGGTATCGAATCTGTACAAAACGGCGAGTTCGGCGTAGCATTGACATGGCCTTATACATTACAAGGTTCTGAATGGTTATATTATGACGATGGCAATTACTCTTCAGGCATCGGATTGAACGGCGGATCGTTCTACTGGGGCGTTAAATTCCCTGTCGAAAGTTTGGAATATTACGGCGGAACCATGATGACAAAGGTAGCTGTATTTGACAGCGAAGCACATACAGGTAATCTCTTAGTTTATTACGGCGGCGACAATGCTCCTGCAATCTTAGCACATACTCAGCCATACGAAATGACAGGCGTTCAAGATTTCGTCGAGATTGAATTGACAGCCCCGCTACCTGTCGATCCTTCAATGAACCTCTGGATCGTCCTTAACAACGATAACGGTAATTATCCGGCAGCAGGTTGCGCAACGACAGGAGATCCTAACGGACGTTGGATTTCATTAGACGGAACAACATGGCAAGATGTCATCTATGCAGGTCAGGGATTGGACTACACTTGGATGATCCGCGCCTTCGTGACAAGCGAAATGAAAGAAGTTATCGAACTTCCAAGAGAAGATGTGTTCCAACATTATAACGTATATCGTGGAACTTCTAACGACAACTACGAATTAATCGCTGAGACTGAAGAAGGCAGTTACTTCGACGCAGTTGAAATCGGCACATATTATTATAAGGTGACATCAGTCTATATTGTAGATGGTGAAGAATGCGAATCGGAAGGCGCTAATGCTTTCGGCAATGAAAACCAGAGATTCGTCATCGTTGACGTTACAAGCGTAGACGAAAACGGTGTCAACGGCATGATGATTTATCCAAATCCTGCTAACGACTTTGTAAAAGTGTCAACAGTCAATAGTCAACAGTCAACAGTCAGGATTTATAACACACTCGGAATGTTGATTGAAGAAATCGAGATGACTTCTAACGAGATTGAAATCAATATTTCAAGATACACACAAGGAATATACTTCTTCAATGTTGAAACGGAAAACGGCAACGTGACGAAGAAGGTTGTTAAAGACTGAGAATCTTAAAATTTGAAAAAACTGAAAACCCGAGAATCTGAGAATGGTTCTTGGGTTTTCTTTTTTATGGTGGACTAATGGCATTTCTAGTGTAGAGTTATTTTGTTGGAAGTTTATTATTTTTTTACTAGAGTCAATATTCAAATACTTTTCAGATTTAAAAAAAGTTCATTGAATATAGTCAAATAAATCCTGAAGTTTGTTTTATTAATCAAATAAAATTCTTATTTTTGTTCTCTGAATAGAATGAAAATAGTTTAAATTTGTTTTGTTAAAAGAATAGTTTATGAATAAGAATATATTAAAAAGTGTATTATTAGGTAATCAGTTGGAGATAGAAAGAGTTGAGTTGCTTGAGAGAGATTTTTCATTGGATGAGTATGAACGTATGGTGTTGGTAGGAATTAGACGTGCTGGAAAGTCTTTTCTTCTATATCAAAAGATTAAAAATAATTTAAGAAATGGTATTGGATGGGATGAAATGCTTTATGTAAATTTTGAAGATGAGCGACTGAGCGATTTCACTGTTTCTGATTTTGATATGTTGTTGGAATTACATTTTGAATTGTATGCCAAACGCCCTATTTTGTTTTTGGATGAGATTCAAAATATTGAAGGATGGGAAAAATTTGCAAGAAGAGTTGCTGATCAAAAATATAAAGCATATATCACGGGTAGTAATGCCCATATGTTGAGCAATGAAATACAGACTACATTAGGTGGACGTTTTTATGTTAAAGAAGTGTATCCTTTCTCGTTTAAAGAATTTCTCGATTTCAATGGAATAAATTATTCAGAAAATGACATTTTAGTAACTGAAAAGAGAGCTTTGGTCAAGAATAGATTCTCAGAATATTTCTTTTATGGTGGATTTCCGGAAAGTATTTCATTAAGGCATAAAAGAGATTATGTAAATGGAATATTTCAGAAAATATTTTTGGGAGATATTGCGGCAAGATATAGTATAAACAATTATCATGCTCTTAATGTTGTAATAAGAAAATTGGCTGAAAGTATCAAGCAACCGATGTCATTTAATAGGATTGCGAATATTGTTAGTTCCACAGGTGTTAAGTTCAGTGTCAATAGTGCGATAAAATATATGGAATATATTGAAAACGCATGGTTGGTTTTGCCAATTGATAATATTGCGAGCAAACTCGTTGATAAGGTGACTAACAAAAAATATTATTTTACAGACAATGGAATATTGAACCTTTTTTTGGTTGATGCCCAAACTTCTTTGTTGGAGAATATGGTCGCTGTAAATCTCATTAGAAATTATGGCAAAAGAGATAATGTGTTTTTTTATCACAATAACGTAGAAGTTGATTTTTATGTATCCGATATGCAGCAAGCTTATCAGGTATCATATTCATTATCTGATAAAGATACAAGATGTCGTGAAATAAATGCTTTGAAAAAGATAAATAAAGTTTTGCCGGTAAAAGAATTTTTTATCATAACATACGACGAGGAAGAACTTGTTGTTGAAGGTGATTTGATAATTAATGTCATTCCAATCTGGAAATGGTTAATCTCATAAAATGATGCGTCTTTACGCCACCTTCATCTGACATCAATTATACTTTTTTCAATAATTTCTTGATCTCGTTTAATTTCATCAGAGCCTCTACCGGTGTGAGCGTGTCGATATTAGTATTTAAGATGTCGTCTTTTATCTGTAACAAAAGCGGATCGTCTAACTGAATGAAACTTAGTTGCATCTCATTATTGCTTTTCATTTCTCTCGCAGCCTTGTTCATCTCTTCATGAGAATGCGACTTCTCCAACATCGACAGTAAAGCGTCGGCTCTATCAATAACCTTACGTGGCATTCCCGCCATGGCTGCGACGTGTATACCGAAGCTATGTGCGCTTCCGCCTTTCTTTAATTTTCTTAAGAATATGACTTTATCGTTCATCTCTTTCACACTCACGTGATAGTTCTTAATCCTCTTGAAAGAACTCTCCATCTCGATAAGTTCGTGATAGTGCGTGGCAAAGATAACCTTAGCTCTGCATTGAGGATGCTCGTGAAGATATTCCGTTATCGCCCACGCTATGCTTATTCCGTCGTAAGTGCTTGTTCCTCTTCCTATCTCGTCGAGAAGTACCAAGCTTCTGTTAGATATGTTATTCAAGATGCTCGCCGTCTCGTTCATCTCAACCATAAACGTGGATTCGCCGGAAGAGATGTTGTCGCTCGCTCCTACTCTGGTGAAGATCTTATCGACGAGACCGATACGTGCCGACGAAGCCGGAACGAAACATCCTATCTGTGCGAGCAGAACTATCAGTGCCGTCTGCCTTAACAACGCCGACTTACCCGACATATTCGGACCGGTGATGATGATGATCTGTTGTTTTTCTCTGTCGAGATAAACATCGTTGGAAATATATTGCTCGCCGACGGGCATCATCTGTTCTATCACCGGATGTCGACCTTCTTTGATGTCGATGACGTATGAGTCGTCTATCGTAGGCATGACGTAATTGTTCTTCACGGCGACATGGGCGAAACTAACGAGACAATCTATCTTGGCGATGAGAGAAGCGTCGAGTTGTATCGGCGCCACGAACTCTCCGCATGCGTTTATAAGTTCAAGATACAACTGTTCCTCGATAGCCTGGATTTTCTCATCAGCACCGAGTATTTTCTGTTCATATTCTTTAAGTTCTTCTGTTATATAACGTTCGGCGTTAGCCAAAGTCTGTTTCCTAATCCATTCCGCCGGGACTTTGTCCTTATGAAGATTTGTCACTTCTAAGTAATATCCGAAAACGTTGTTATATCCTATCTTTAACGACGATATTCCTGTTGCCGCTACTTCTCTTCTTTGGATATCAGTGAGATAATCCTTTCCGGAACGAGACAAGGTACGAAGATTATCGAGTTGCTCATCGACACCTTCGTTAATTATATTGCCTTTAGAGATGACGGCTGGTGAATCGGGATTAAGGGTTCTCTTGATTCTCTGACGTATGCTGTCGCACACATTTAATTGTTCGGCGTATAATTTCAACGCGTCGTTATTGCTTTCGGCGCAGAGGTTCTTGATGTTCTCGATATGATCTAAGGCACGAGCCACCTGTAACAACTCACGAGGATTGACACGTAGCAACGACACTTTTGAGATAAGTCGCTCCAAGTCTCCTACCTGACGTATCGAATCCTGGAAGTTAGAGATGTATTCGTTATTATTTACGAAGAAGTCGACAATCTCGTAGCGCGACATGATCTGTTCCCTGTTCTTCAAAGGAAGAGAAAGCCATCGACGCATCAAGCGACTGCCCATAGGTGATGAGGTCTTGTCGATGATGTCGATGAGAGTCTTGGCGTTGGCGTTAGCCGAATGTAACAACTCAAGATTTCTTATGGTGAATTTGTCTAACCATACGAACTGACCTTGGTCGATGCGCGACAATGAACTTATATATGAGATTTTATCGTGTTGTGTTTCGTGAAGATAATGAATGGCGGCTCCGGCAGCGATGATACCTTTCGGGAAGTCGTCGACACCGAAACCTTTGAGCGAGTTGGTGTTAAAATGACGAGTGAGAATATCGTTCGCATAATCATCTGTAAAGACCCAGTCGTCGAAGACAGTAAGATAATATTTGTCGCTGAAGCTCTCGATGAACGACTTACGTTTGTTACGCTGGCAAAGCACTTCCGACGGATTGAAACTCTGGAGCAGTTTGTCGATATAATCGTTGCTGCCTTGGGTGAGATAAAATTCTCCGGTGGAGACATCTAAAAACGCCACTCCCGACTCTTTCTCTTCTATATGTATCGAAGCGAGGAAGTTATTTTCTTTCTGTACCAATACGTTATCGTCGTATGTAACGCCTGGGGTCACTAATTCCGTCACGCCGCGTTTTACGATTTTCTTTGTAAGCTTAGGATCTTCCAACTGTTCGCACACCGCCACTTTCTGTCCGGCTCTGACGAGTTTGGGAAGATAAGTGTCGAGTGCGTGATGAGGGAATCCAGCGAGTTCTGTCGCCGTCGCCGCCGACTTGCCGCGTTTGGTAAGGACGATACCTAAGATCTGCGAAGTCTTGATGGCATCCTCGCCAAAGGTTTCGTAAAAGTCGCCGACTCTGAACAACAGCAACGCCTCCGGATATTTCGCCTTGAAAGAATAGTATTGTTTCATTAAAGGTGTCTCGAGCTCCTGATTGTCTTTTACTGTCATTGTCAAAATTTATTAAAACGGGGAATTTGTAGATGTCCCCTATATTATCCTGATATGTAATTTCCTTGACAAAGATAAATATTTTTATTGTCGTTTCGTTTTCGATAAAACATTATTTTTGTAGAAAATATTAAAAGATGCGTAAACTTACAATGCCTGAGTTAAACCGATTGAGTTTGACTGAATATCAAGAAGTTGAAAAATTAGATGTGATTATTGTTTTAGACAACGTCCGATCGTTAAGCAATATCGGTTCGTTTTTCCGTACCGCAGACGCCTTCAGGATAGGTGAGATATTCCTATGTGGCATAACGGCTTGTCCGCCTCATCGTGAGATACATAAGACAGCACTCGGCGCGGAAGATAGTGTCAGATGGCGTTATTTTGATACGACAGAAGACGCTTGTAAATATCTGAAAGAAAATAATTACGTCATCAACGCGGTGGAGCAGATAGAAAACAGCGTGATGTTGAATGATTATGTCCCTGTTGAGAGAAGTGCCTACATCTTCGGAAACGAAGTTGATGGTGTTGACGACGAAGTGCTTCCATATTGCGACAATGCCATTGAGATCCCGCAGGAAGGAACGAAGCATTCGCTTAATGTCTCGGTAAGCGCAGGAATCGTGATGTATCATCTTTTCAACTCGCTATGGAAAAAATAAGTTAAATTTGAACTATGACATTTCATCTTTGTTTTTTTTTGAGAAACAACAAAAACAACAAAAGATGAAAAAATTAAATTCACTATTCAAGACAGTCGCTGTCATTATGTTATTGATGGCGCCTATGGTTTTTCAAGCTAAAAACCACGATGTCGGTGGCATGGCAAAACACATCGACAAAGTTTACATCTCGGCGACGCCTGAGATTTTAGAGGTCAAGGGTAATACGATTACCGTCACTATCAATGCGGAGTTCCCGCGTCGTTATTTCTCTAAGAAAGCCGTCATGAATATCACGCCAGTTCTCATCTATGAAGATGGCGAGACAGAGTTACCATCGATGAATTTCATAGGTGAGAAAGTCAACGGTGACGGAGTCGTTGTAAGTAAGAAATATGGCGGCACGTATTCTTACACCATGACGATACCATACGACGATGAGATGTATAATTCTCTGCTGATTGTTGAACCCCTTGTTTATAGGTTTAAGGAAGTGGTACATCCTAACAGACAGAAAATTAAAGACAACGCCGAATTCGCCATGGCTAATTCATTTTTAGTGGCTGAAGGTGTGATAAACACAGCTCAACGTATCGACAAGAGCGCGCTCAAGACCGCATACGCGACTCCAGAAACAAAGCAGGAACATATAGTCACAGATGCCGGCGACATCTTCTTCCGCGTCAATTCAGATGCCATCAATTGGTCTGTGCCTTTGAACAAAGATATGAAAAACAAAACTGCCGTTAACGCCCTGATGGCGCATATCATGCAAGGCTGGAACATAGATGACATCGAGGTTGTAGGTTGGGCATCGCCAGAAGGTTCAATGAAATACAACAAAGACTTGTCTAATAAAAGAGCTAAGATGACAGAAGATTTCCTGAAGAAAAGATTAGCGTCACTTTCCGCACAGAAAAACATCAAGGTAAGCTACAAAAATGTTAACGACATTCATTTCGTAACTAAAGGAAACGGAGCCGACTGGGACGGATTGATGAAAGCCATCGAAAATTCTAATATCAAAGACAAACAGGTTATTCTTAATACATTGAAGAAACAGACCGCTGAACAGAGAGTGGCACAGCTCAACAAATATATCAAGCAATATCCTGAATTTGAAAACACTATCTTGCCTTCGTTGCGCCGCACCGTGATAAATGTGAACACTATAGAACCGACTATGACCGACGAACAGATTACAAAAGCATGTACTAACAATCCTCAATCATTAAGCTGCGACCAGATGATGTATGCTGCAACTTTAGTAAAAGAACTGAAAAACAAAGAGATGATTTATCTGACAGCTATTGAGACGTATCCAAATCAAGCTGAACCATATTGCAACGCAGGTGCTGTCGCTATAGAAAAAGGTAACACCAAACACGCGAAACAATTGTTGAGACAAGCGATAGAAATTGACGATTTGTTAGCTGAAGCATACAATAACTTAGGTGTCGTCGCTATTATCGAGGACGATTACAAATCGGCTGAGGCGATGTTTAAACAAGCTAAGAAATTGGGGGTCAACACCGACTATAACGATGGAGTTGTATCTATTAATAAAGGTGATTATAACAAAGCCGTGAAATTGATGACGAAAAACAATCCGAATTGCGACTACAATGTAGCTTTAGCTCAGACTTTAGACAAGAAGTACACCATAGCCGAAGAAACAGTAAAATGTTTGGAAGAGGACGGAAAGACATTGTATCTTCATGCTGTCATAGCATCACGTACTAAAGACGTTGAGAAAAGTATCAAGCATCTTGCCAAGGCGATAAAGAAAGATTACAAGATGAAAAATATCGCTAAACATGATATGGAGTTCGCATATCTTCAAGACAATCCCGACTTCATCGCGATAGTAGAATAAGTCCAAATAAGTGAATGTATAAAGTCGCTTCGGCGACTTTTACTTTTTTTACAAACAATTAAAAAAAAAGGTGCTTTATTCATAGAAATTACTTATATTTGCAAGTTCAAAATTAGGCATTTTTTAATGGATTGTATTTATAAGAATGATTAACTAAAAAATAACAGCATTATGATTAAACGTTTTACAAAAATTTTATTTGTTGTCATGGCCATGCTTCCTATGACTTTTATTGGTCAGAACAACGACAAAACTGCACAATTCAACGACTACGTCTACGTATCAGGAGATTTAGGATTAGGACTTTTAGGAGCTGACAACTCAGCATTGAAAGTAGGCATGAACGGTCATGCCGGTATCGGATACCAATTTGACAACATTCTTGGTATCAAAGCCAACTTAGGTTTCGGCGGATTAAACGGCGGATATGAGAATCATGCTCTTGATAAGCAAAATTACTTTGAAGCCAACATCAATCTGACATTAAATTTGATGGATGTTATCTTAGGATACAAACCTGAGAGAAGATTCAATGTGACTCCACACATCGGTTTCGGTCAGGTTCAATACAGAACACGTTTGTTGGACAACAACGAGAACTTCATAGGAGAACAAGGTTACGCCGGCAACAGCGGTAGAGAAGTCGTAGCAACAGTACCTATGGGTCTAGAACTCAATTTCGCAGTCAACCAATCTTGGAAGATCTTCGTTGACTTCACAGCAAACTTCACAGATACCGACAAACTCGATGGTATCGTCAGCGGCGTACATAACGATTGGTTCAGCTCAGTCAATTTAGGTACAACATACAAATTGAACAAAAACGAAAGATTATTCAATGTCGGTGCTGAATATTGTAACTACTGGTTCGTAACAGCTGATGGCGGAGGTTCATTCATCTTCGGCGACAACGAACATAGATTCAACGATTTGGCTGGTAATGGCAACATAGGTGTCGGTTACAACTTCCACGACTACTATAGAGTCTACGCTAAAGTCGGTTACGGTATTTACAAAGGTTCTCTTCCAGGTGTCTTCACACTCGACTATTCAGATTATTTAGAAGCTAACATCAACTTCTCAGCAGACATCGTCGCCTTGATCTTCGGTCATAACGACGCTCGTCGCTTCGGCATCTATCCACATATCGGTATCGGACAAATGCAGTACAGAGCAAGAGCAACATACGCTGACGGTGAAAAAGCTTACGTAGGTTATAATCACGACGCAGCAGGTAACACAAAAGGTGGCGGCATCCTCAACAGAAAGGTCGCATTGACAGTTCCTATGGGTATTGAATTAACATACAAAATGAATGAAACACTCGACTTCTTCGTCGACGCTACAACAAACTTCGCAGATAGCGACATCTTGGATTGCTTCTATTCAGGAGAACATAAAGACTATCACTCAACAATGAATGTAGGTCTCCGCTATAAATTCAAGAACACTTGCGTCGCTAAAGCTGAGGAAGAAGCAGCAAACGAAGCAAAAGATGAATGCTGCATCACCCCTGAAGAGTTGAAACAAGCTATAAAAGAAGCTCTCGAAGAACAAGCAGCACAAGATACAGTCGTTGAAGTGAAGACTGAAATCATAGAAAAGACATATCATGTAAATCACGCTAATATTGTTTTCCCTGTAAATAAATCAGAGAAATTAGCAACTCAAACAAATATCGACGCTGTTAACAGAGCATCTAATGAAGTACAAAGCGGTTTCGAAGTAGAAAGCATTATCGTTGAAGGTTACGCTTCTCCAGAAGGTGGCGACGACATCAACAACCGCCTCGCAGAAGAACGCGCTCAAGCAGCAGCAGACTTGATCCAAAACGAACTTCATACTCATTTAGATGACAACCACGTAACAATCCTCTCTAACGGCGCTGACTGGGACGGTCTCGTAAACGCTATCTTAGGTTCTGACATGGATAATAAAGAAGAGATCGCTAACAAGATCAAAAACGCTTCAAATAAAGATCAGACCTTGAACGAATTGATGGGTCAATATCCTCAAATCAGAGAATTGCTCCCACAATTACGCCGCGCTAACGTGACAATTAAAACTGTCAAATAATAATTAAAGAAATCATATTCAAAAAAAGGTTGCTCAACGGCAACCTTTTTTATTTCCCTTTATATAAGCTCACATCAGAAGTGTCGGGACATACCTCTCTTAACTCTATGTTTGTCCTCTTTAAAACCGGATGCACGAAATCGGAAGCTATCTCGCATAAAGGCTCTAAAACAAATCTACGCAACTGCAACCTCGGATGTGGCAATATCAAATCTTCATCGTCGTTGATCATATCCCCATAATAAATCACATCTAAATCAATAGGTCGCGAAACATACGTCTCATAATGTCTGCTCCTATCCCTTCCCAACTCAATCTCTATCGAAAGTAATTCCCTCAACAACTCATGAGCCGATAAATCCGTCTCAACACAAATAGCCTGATTGATAAAATTCTGCTCGGCATCAAAACCCCATGGCTCTGATTCATATAACGAGGACATCTTAATAATCTTGCCGCATCTCGCTTCTATCATATTTCTCGCCTCCTCGAGAATGGAAGTCCTGTCACCCATATTGGAACCCAAAAGCACGTATGATTTTTCCATTATTTTGATATGTTTTTAAACGCAAAATTAAAAAAAGATTCGTATCTTTGGAACAATTAAAATATCATACGTTCACATTATAAATCATAAAACAATGAAATCATTCTTTAAAACATTCTTCGCTTCCTTCTTAGGTTCAGCAGTATTATTATTAGTTATCGTATTATTGTTAATAGGCAGTCTCGTCTCATCAATAGCTTCTTCAACAGACGTGAAAGTAGATGTCAAACCGCAGACAGTCCTGTACATGAATCTTAACTATGAGATCCCGGAAAGAACGAGCAGTAACAATCTCGGATTGATCTTTAACGGCTCTTCTTTCAGTGAAGTTGATATGGCTGGCATGAACGATATTATGAACAACATCAAGGCGGCGGCTACAGACCCGAATATTTCAGGTATCTTTATGGAGCTGTCGACAATAGCAACATCGAGCGCCAATATTGAAGAAATCAGAAATCAGTTAATTGAATTTAAGAAATCGGGAAAATTTATCCTAAGTTATGCCGAGGCTTATTCTCAAAGCGCATACTATTTGGCAAGTGTATCCGACAAAATCTATATGCTTCCTGACGGTATTATCGACATTCACGGCATGGCATCTCAGCCGATGTTCTATAAACATCTCCTTGAAAAATTAGATATTGAGATGCAAATAATACGTCCCGAAAACAATAAGTTCAAGAGCGCTGTCGAACCTTATTTCTTGGATAAGATGAGCGATGCTAATCGTGAACAAAATACAGTATTGTTAACTTCTATATGGAACAAGATATGTGACGACATCAGTAAGTCACGTAACATCAGCGTAGAAACAATAAATCAGATGGCAGATAAATTGACATTGATGTTCGATACACAAGCTGCCCTTGACAACAACTTCATTGACGGCTTGAAATATAAAGATGAAATTATTGCTGAGCTTCATCAACTTACCAATACAGCTGACAGCAAGAAAATCAATATAGTAAAGAATATCCAATATGCGAAAGTGAGACCTGAGTTATATCAAGGCGAAGATAAGATAGCTATAGTATATGCTTCGGGACAGATTATCGATGGCGAGGGCGATGAATCTACAATAGGTTCTGTTACATTGTCGGAAGCAATTCGTCAAGCGAGAAACGACAAGAAAGTCAAGGCTATCGTTATGAGAGTCAACTCTCCTGGTGGCAGTGCGGTGGCTTCTGAAGTGATTCGTCGCGAAGTTGAACTTGCCGCAAAGGAAAAACCTTTCATTGTTTCTATGGGTAATTATGCAGCTTCAGGAGGTTACTGGATTTCGTCAAGCTCTGATTATATCTTCGCCGATCCGACAACATTGACAGGTTCTATCGGAGTGTTTGGAACCGTGCCTAATCTCGAAGGTTTGATGACAGACAAAATCGGCTTATCGTTCGATGTCGTTAAGACGAATGAAAACTCAGACTTCGGAAGCATGGTAAAACCTATGACACCTTATCAGTTGAAAATGATGCAGAAACACGTTACCGATACTTACGATGACTTCCTTACATTAGTGTCGACAGAAAGAAATCTCAGAAAAACTTTCGTCGATAGTATAGCTCAGGGACGTGTATGGAGTGGTGTCGATGCCATTGAAATAGGATTGATAGATGAATTTGGCGGAATAGAAAAAGCTATAGCATACGCCGCCGACAAAGCAAACCTCGAGTCTTATTCAATAAAAGAATACCCTAAACAGGAAGATATTTTTGAAAGTCTGTTCAAGACAGAGACACAGGAATATTATGCAAAAACACTTATGAAGAAAAACTTAGGTGAGACATATCAATATCTTGAAGCGATAGAAACAATCAGCAAATTAGAAGGCGTTCAAGCTTTGATGCCGTTAACTATCGTTGAATGACGACATCGATAAATAAAAGGGAGTTCTATAAATTGTTTTGAAAACGGTAAGAACAAGTTCATAGAATATGAATAAATTGTTTCGCATATTATCAGTCATTACCTTATTGATTTCTTTTGTTTCTTGTGGAAATAAAAAAGAAAGCTTAGAGACATATCAGCAGGCATTGTCGTATTATGAAGATGGTTTTAATAAAATTAAAACAGATAATGGAGTAATACATAATGATAGTCTTACAGATGCATTCTCTAAGTTTATTGAATCCCTCAGATTGTTGGAAAAACTCCCAGAAGATATGAATAATGATGAGATCTCTCTCGCTTCTAAAGCATATTATCAATTATCGTATATCTTATTCCACAAAATGATTCCGGATACGCAGATTGATGCCTTGGAAATGGCTCTTTATTATCAGGAAATGAATATTGATACAAATATGATGGCAACCTTGTGTGCCGATTTGGCATTGATATATCCGGTGATGGGTGATATGGAATCTGCAAGATATTACATTAAACTCGCTGAACCTTATTTAGACACGACTTCGGATTATTTAGAACCTTATCTGAAAATAAAATCTTCATTGGCAAGTATATTTTATGGTGAGGAAGAAGATGATTCTTTCTTTAGGGTTGAACATGAAAGAATGGCTTTTAAATACAGACGAGGTATGGATGTAAGAAAAGATTCGGTGGCTTTAGGCATATCGATGTTTGATATTCCGGAATATAAACTTAAAGCTAAGCCTTATCTTCTGAAGGTGTTCGGGATAGAGAAATTTCCCGAAATATCAAAATGTATTGTGATGGATATGTTGGCGGAAATATATGAGGAAGAAAACAATATCGACAGTATGGAGTTGTGTAAGAAATCTTACGAGACTTATATCAAGGTTGAAGAAAAAAGATTCAATGATGAACATAAATTGATCGGACAATATGATACATATAAGAAGGACCGCGATGCCAAATTGGAAGATATGCGTCAGCAGAAAGACAAACAAAAAAGAATATCGTATTCATTTGTCATCTTAGTTCTCGTCATATTCGTCGCATATATGTTGATTAAGACATCAAAACGACACAAGAAAAATATTACTAAGCAAAAAGACGTTACCGACAATGCTTTGCGTCAACATGTGTATGAGATATATCTCAGACAAAAAGATGACGTATTTCAAAGTATATTGAAAGAGTTCAACACGTTCTATCCTGACGCTTATAATAGATTTAAGGATGCTTTCGGCAATCTGACAGAAACCGAACAGAAAATATGCTTGCTTTCTTTCCTTGCGTTTCGAGTGAAAGAAATAGCTCATATTTTAAATCTACGTGAGAACACCGTCAGCAAATATCGCAACTCTATTATTAAAAAGACTGAGATGAAAATTGAAGAAATCATGAGGTCTTTTATATAGAAAAATGAATGTTTTTCCTGAAGTGAACCTACTTTCCGCCCTTATCACAGAGGTGAATATATGGATTTGATTTTCCATATATCATTGACAGTCAACGATGATATTGTGTAAAAATATGGAATATGGCCTAAGCGTCATTTATTCCATATTTTATTTTGCTAATTTTGCATTTGTACAAATTAAAATTTTATGAAAATAAAAACTTGTCTTTTAACCTCAATGATGCTGTTAGGCGGTGTTCTATTTTCTCAGGAAAAAAATTATGATACACCGCAGTTTGTATCAACCGAACCGTCTCTGAAAAATATGCTGATTGAAGAGTTTACCGGAAGAAACTGCCACGCATGTCCTGAGGCTCATGAAATCGCAAACACTTTGATGAGAGAGAATCCGGAACGTCTGTTTCTGATAAATATACATGAAGCCCTATCTCCAGAGACATATCCTAATTTTAAGACTGAAGATGGACGAATAATCACAAATACCATACAGATCGGATACGTCCCCTCTGGTTTGGTTAACAGGAGGATAGGAGGCGACATATCTCCTTCATTCTGGGAAGGCTATATATATGAGATGTCTGATGATGTGGCTGCATGTAATATCGCTGGTCAGGTGGTTGTGAATGAGGCGACACGTGAAGCTACAATAACAGTAGAAGTATATTATACCTCCGATAGCGATTTCGATATTAATTACCTCACTGTAGCGATGACACAAGACAGCGTCTGGGGATACCAAAATAATGGTCAAATCAATCCCGAACAGTATGTCAACGGTGAATATTGTCACATGCATACACTTCGTGATATCATTACTTCTACTTGGGGTGATGAAATAGGACCTACAAAAGCCGGTACTTTAATCACAAAAGAGTATACTTACAACATACCGGAAATTATAGGCCTTCCTAATGGAGTTGATGTGGATTTGGAGAATATCAACTTCTATGCTTTTGTATGCGACAACACCGACTATGGCATTTCTTACCCTATACAGAATGTCGCTCATCTATCGTATCTGTTGGGCACACAAGAATCCATATTTCCTTATATCGAGAAGATTACAGAGAGACAGGCTTCCGTATGCTCCAATAGCAAGACATTCGCTCTTAATATGCAGAACAGAGGATTAGATGAATTGACATCAATAAAGATGCTGATGGGAATAGACAATGGCGACACCTTTGAGTACGAGTGGAATGGCAGCATACCTTCTTATAAATCGGGAATTATTGAGTTTGATATGGATGTGCCTATTGGCGACCATAATATAGATTTTAAAATTGTTGAAGCTAATGGCGTGAGCGTCAACAGTACAAAATCTTTTGCATCATCAAGTGATGATTTGTCTGTATTGTACTTGAATAGTGAGAATGACGAGATTACCATTGAGATAATGCAAGATAGAAATGGTCATGAGACTACATGGCAACTTCTTGATGACGACAATAATATTGTTGCTTCAGGTGGTCCTTATGAATATTACTTCGGACAGTCATCTGCAACAGAATTACACACCATAAATGTGGATGTAACAGCAGATCAATGTCTGAAGTTTACAATATACGATTTGGTCGGGAACGGCATCTGTTGCAATGTCGGTGACGGATATTACAAAATATATGATGCACATGGTAATCTTGTTTTAGACGGCAACGGTGATTTCGGTTATGAGGCATCACATACTCTATCTACTGTAATATACGATAATGTTGATGAGTTGGATGATGACATGTATGTGATATATCCAAACCCGACAAAAGATATGCTGACAATAGAAGGAAATTCCATGAGACAGATAACTGTTTTCAATACTATTGGTCAGACTGTTATGACATTTGAATGTGACAATGATGAAGTCGTCAATATAGATGTCGAATCTTTTTCTGCTGGAGTATATTTTATACGTATCTTCGGTGATGAAGGTTCTGTTGTTACCCAGAAAATATCAATAGCAAAATAATATATAGATGTTGTCTTAACAAAAAATGAACGATATGAAAAGATTTATTACAGTTTTAACATTGACATTTTTGTTCGTGAACAATGTTTCTTCTCAGGTATCTGATTATGATATGAATTATAACTTATCAAAAGAAGACCTTATAAACTTACGTTTGTCAAGAAATAGCATTAAAGATGAGCGTGTAGAGAGAAATAATGAGAAAAACACTCAGTATCTTTGGGAATATGTCATTGAGGAATCTAATAGCGACGAGAGTTTTGAATTTGGTGAAGCTATAGAATTGTCTAATGGAAATGTAGCTGTCACATCTGATTTTTATTATAGAAGCGGGTTCGGAGATTTTTATTCTGCTCATCCGGCACTCATGTTGCTCAATTCAAATGGAGATGAGTTAGTACGCAATGATTTCTTTCGTCCAGGCTACACAATGATGTCGACTCCCCCTTACCTTTTTGAGAAAAACAATGAGCTGTATGCGCTTACAACATACAGCCCGGAACATGACTTTCTTAGTTTCAATCATTTTATGAATTATGAAAATCCTCCTACAGATGCCATCTTGGCGTTATATAAATTTGATGAAACACTTAATATAGTTGAAAGTTATGAGCATAGTTTCCCTATTGATACTTTTGAAAATAGAGGATGGGATAGTTGGGAATATTTGCCAAACGAATATAG
This sequence comes from Lentimicrobiaceae bacterium, assembly GCA_015061365.1. Taxonomy (GTDB): domain Bacteria; phylum Bacteroidota; class Bacteroidia; order Bacteroidales; family F082; genus Limimorpha. Next base: position 35,297 of record SUWS01000014.1, read on the forward strand.
CGGCAATTTATTCCTGTTTTCTGCATTTGAGGATGAAGGCGACATAGTAGGTGCATATTACAAAATAGTTAGTACAGATCCCGATAATCCACGAGGATTCGACTCTCTGTTCTTCTTCCGGATGAATTTTGACGGTGAGATAGTAAAAATGAAATCTTACGAGACAGAATTTAGTGGTGGTTGGTATCAGGCGTTGTATCGCAGAAATCATATCGTTAAAACAGATTCATACTATATCATGTACGACAGAGGATTAAATAACATTCATGGAGAGATTACATATTATGATAAGGACTTTAATCTTGTAGAAACAAAATACCTGATACATCCAGGTTATAACTATCCAGCAGTAAATTTTTTAAGAGACATTACTGTTCGTAAATCATCTACAAATAAGACTTATTTGTCAGTTACTGCATCTTCTATTACAAATCCTCATTCTGATCACTATAATGATGTTAGGTTATATATGTTAGATGACGATCTGGATGCTGCTCCAATGTATTTGTCAAATGATAATTACATTGTCAGAGGTAGTCCGACTACATACGAAATATCACCTCTTCTCGGAGCGGTTGACGTGGCTCCTGACAGTTTGATGTTTTTTGCATGTAATTATGATTTGGACAATAAACCATATTGCATTATAGAATGTTTGAATGAAGATTTAGATACCATCTCCACTTTGTATTATGGCAATAAAATCAGATCTTTGAGATCGACAGAAGACGGAGACCTTTATGTAACTACTTATAAAAGCGTCGCTAAATTCCCTGCCACAGTCTTCGGTTTCGAACCTGACAACATCGAAGAAGCTCACGCTCATAACCTGCATCTCGCTGTGGCTTATCCTAATCCGGGCGGTGATGTTTTGAATATAAGAACAGGTTTGCGCAACGCGACATTGCAAGTCTATGATATGCAAGGAAGAATAATCCATCAACAAGAAATTACAGATGAAATTACAAGTGTTGACGCTTCGAAATGGAAGAGCGGAACCTACATTTGGAAATTAACAATTGACAATGAACAATTGACAGTTGAGGAAGGGAAATGGGTTAAATAGAATTTTAGAACTTTAGAACTTTAGAATTCTGGAACTTTGAGCTTTGAACTTTGAACTTTGAACTAAAGTTCAATAGCCTTAGTTCAAAGTTCAATAGCCTTAGTTCAAAGTTCAATAGCCATAGTTCAAAAGCCTTAGTTTAAAAATTCAATTACTTAATAATCAACGATTTACCCCCCCGATTTTATAAAAAAATATTTAAAAAAACTTGTATTTTTGAAATAAAATTATAAACTTTGCAGGACGAGAAATGAAACAACATGGAAAATAACATACAAATATTAGGCAAGAACAGATTTATTAAATGAAAGTCTCTGCAGGATATGAATTACAGCATTCATCTACAGAGACTTTTTTATAATTTGATTTAAGGGGACTTCTATAAATTCCCCGTTTAAATGAACTTTATCAATGAAAATTAAAACTTTTGCGAGCTTTATGTTTTTTCTTGGAATCTTTTTATCTTTCTCTCAATCACATAGCTCGCTATGTTCTTTCGAGAAAAACAAAAATCTTCTCAAAGAAAAATTCATAAATCTCCTGCAAAGCAATTTATAGAAATCCCCTTAATATAAATCTTCAATCATGGGAATAATGCGGTTCTGCCCACGATTAAGGATAAAAAGTTAATAAATAGAACCAGCAAAAATTATTAAAATCTTATTATCATGAAAAAATTTATCATCTCCATAGTCATCTTAGCAATGACGGCATCCTTGACGGCTCAGGTATCCGTATGGGATGGAAGTTACGAAGAGTTCGACACTTCTAACGAAAAAGGTCTCACAGAAGACAACCCTATCCTCATAGAAAATGCGGCACAATTAGCGTTCATGTCGCAACTGTCTTATAGCGCAAACAATAAAATGTACTATAAACTTACAACTGACATCGATCTTAATTATCTTCCTTGGACACCTATAGGTATGTTGCTCAACAGCACTTTCTATGGTTATTTCGACGGCAACAATCATAGCATCAGCAAGATGGATTTCGCATTGTTCAGTTTAGCCCAAGGCTATATAAAAAACCTGACAATCAAAGATACCGATTTCATAATTGATGATGCGGCGAGTTCTCCTTTCGGATCCTTCACGTTCGGCGCTTTCAATGACGATTTGCTCCTTATCGAGAACTGCCACAATTATGCGAATATCACAATAAAAGACGGATTCAACTTCGCCATCGGCGGTATCATAGGCCGTTGTGAGGAGAGCACATACATCTACAACTGCTCAAACCACGGAAACATCAATATTACAAATCAAGAAGACGGAACTCATCCTATTGTTGGAGGCATCGGTGGCAGGGTATATAACACCTCGTTCTGTTACAATACTGGTGACATCAACCTTGAATGTTCCTTCATTAATAATGTGAGGACAGGCGGCATAGCTGGATTGGCAAGTAAAGAGATACAAAATTGCTACAACACCGGAAATGTGGAGCCGATAGTATATAACGAAGGTATGTCAATATCTGGTGGTATTGTAGGTTATGTTGGTGGAAGCAGCAGTTTGTTGTCATGCTATAACATAGGATACGTCAATGGCGACTCTTCTTCAGGATTGATCGGTCAAATTGAAAACGAGGATGGATTCGTTGCCGACAACTGCTTCATGGCTGAACATAACGAAAGTATTGGTTATGGCGAATTACTTTCAACCGACTTCATGAAAAGCGATGAATTTGTCACGATGCTCAACAAGTATAACGATTATTACAAGAAAGATGTAGAGCCATTCGTCAATGACGGTTATCCTATCATAGACACAGAAAAGATTCCTGCCTTCGATATCGACGGAACATTTGGTGTTAAAGAAACAAATACTGATAACAACATCTCCGTCTATCCTAACCCGGCTAAAGACTTTGTGAGAGTGTCAACAGTCAACGGACAACAGACAACAGTCAAGGTCTATAATACACTTGGAATGTTGGTGGATGAATTTGAAATGAATTCTAACGAGATTGATATCAACATTTCGGATTATAAGAGCGGAATGTATTTCATTGACGTAGATGGAACAATCAGCAAGCTTGTTGTAAGATAAGATTTTTAAAAAACTCAGAACCTCAGAATCTCAGAACTTCAGAATATTTTGAGATTTTGAGGTTCTCAATTGATTTTCTCTTGACAAAGTCACTTCTTTGTTGTACCTTTGAGAGCCAAATGCAAAACCTCACAATTATGAAAAGACTTCTGCTGATATCGACATTCATTTTCATATCATTATGCCTTAATGCGCAGGTCAGAGGCAAAAAGCCTCCCAAGATGCTTTCCACGCAGACGGGATGTGTTTTTCGTTACCCGCCAAAAACGAAGTCTTTTGCAGATATAAACGTTGCTTATTCGCTGCATCCCCAATATTCAATAGGAATAACTATCGGTCGTGTCAAACGTTTCGGGTATTATGTAAGCGCCATGTCCTGGTGCAGAGTCGTCGCCTTAAGCACTGATATGGAATGCGACGCCAACGGATTTATCGACGGAGAGATGCAGTATTTTTCAGGCAAGAGCAGCAACGCCAGACTATCGCTGATATGCGGCATCATGTTCAGATTGTCGGAACAATTAGCTTTGAAAACAGGAATAGGCTATGGAACAAGAGCACTCGCATGGGAGACTGGCGATGGCAGATGGATAAGGAATGACTCGTACGGATATGAAGGATTTGAGCTGAACGCCGGTCTTCAGTTCTTCATTGACAACATTAATATTTCTTTCGACTGTGTAAGTAACAGTCTGAAAACATTAGAGTTTAAAATAGGTTTTGGCATTAACAAAAACAAATAAGAATATGAGAGACGATTTGTTATTTGCAATACTTGTGACATGTGTCTTTTTATCTGCATGCAGAAAAGACCCCAAGCCTGATGTTTTCAAAATCACAGAAGTCGAGACGACGGCTTCATCAACAGGAGCTGAGATAAAGGGCTCATACATCTTCAACAGCATTCCTAATGAAATGAAGATATTATACGGAAAGGATGATGACCTTTCTAACGCTCTAGCTTCTGAAGTTGATATTAACGGTGATGAGTTCAAGGTCGTAATTGACGGACTTGAGAGCAAGACCAATTACCATTACTGCTTTGAATGCATCGCGTCGCACAGTTCCATAAAGACAGCTACAAAATCTTTCATGACGCTTGCAGGCAGACCTACGGTCATAACTAACGAGATATTCGACATTGGTACAGATGCGGCAAAAGGTGGCGGCATCGTAACCGATGATGGCGGAGCGATGGTGACATCACGAGGAATATGCTGGAGTCATAATCAGAACCCGACGACAGACGACCGTCATACTACTGACGGCGACGGCACGGGAGAATTCGCAAGTGAAATAACAAAGCTTTCTTCCAATACGAAATATTATGTAAGAGCGTATGCCGCCAACGAAGCGGGAACAGCTTACGGAGAAGAGAAGTGCTTCACGACAGAAGTCGGATTGCCGACCGTCATCACATCGGATGTAAGCGAAATAATGGATTCTACTGCGAGATGCGGCGGCATTGTCACAAACGACGGAGGCTCAGAGATAACGGCGAGAGGCGTGTGTTGGGGTACGTCCAAGTTCCCCACGTTGAGCGGTCCGCATACAAACGACGGAACAGGTACGGGAGAGTTCACAAGCGAGATGAGCGGAATGAGACCTAATACAGAATATTATGTAAGAGCATACGCCACCAATGCGGCAGGTACAATATACGGCGACAACATCAAATTCACCACTATAGGACTTCCGATGGTCAGCATAGTGAACATATCTGACTTGACAAGGACTTCCGCAACGATGTTGGCATACGTAACCTACGAAGGCGGAACAGAGGTTACGGCAAGAGGCGTATGCTGGAGCGTCAATCCAAATCTGACGACAGAAGACCATCATAGCAGCGACGGCGGTGGCATAGGAGAGTTCTCAATAGAAATGACGGGATTGGTTCCCAACACAAAATATTATGTTAGAGCATACGCCACCAATGAATTAGGAACAGCTTATTCAGAAGAGGAAAGTCTTATCACCGTACCAGAAGAACAGGAGCCTACAGGCTATATCAACGGACGTCCATACGTAGATCTCGGACTGCCGTCGGGTTTGAAATGGGCGATGTATAATGTGGGAGCATCTTCCACCACTGATTGCGGTGACACTTATGCATGGGGTGAGATAGAGACAAAATCATCATATACTCCAAACAACTGCAGTTCGTACGGCCTTGCCGAAGACATATCCGGAGATGCCCGTTATGATGCGGCAAGAGCGAAGTGGAGCAGCACATGGAGAATGCCCACCATAGATGAAGCGAAAGAACTTGAAGAATACTGCACATTAAGATGGGTGGTCTATAATGGTGATGAGTGGTTGATGATAACCGGACCTAACGGCAATTATATATTTTTACCTGCAAGAACTCATTATGAGAATCATTCAGAGCTAAGAGCAACTTCATGGACTTCCACACCTTCCAGTTGGATACATTATCAATATACAACAGCATATTGTATTTATACGCATAATATTAATGATATCTGGTATGGCTACTTCGATAATAAGGAAGAACGTTGGCGGGGCAGAAATATTCGTCCAGTGTCTGATTGAAAGATTAGGTGTCATAAAACAGGTATATACCTTTATCAAGAAAACATTTCCTGAATTAAACGAAACGGAATATAAGGTGTGTCTGTTATCGGTTGTTCCAATAAGTGTAGATGATATTGCCAATATAATCGAATTAAGTGTTGATTCAGTCGGTAAGGCAAGAACCAACATCAGAAAGAAATTGAAAATAGAAAATAAGAGAACTTATTTTTCAGAATATATATTAGAAAAATATTACCAAAGAGAAGTCTAAAAAATTTTTATGGTAACATACATATTTTTTTCGTAAACTTAAAATGCAGAGTAAAAAAGGCTCTGCATTTTTTTATAAATTGAAGCACTCTAAAACACACGCCAAAATTTACGTAAGAGCACGGTAATTCCCATGATTTTTCATTAAATATAGTCAGAAAACAACCAAAATTCGGTAATTGAATCTGTAAAACGACTGGAAAGATATTTGGCTTATTTTCTTATATTATACTGATAACCAAAAGATTTATTTTTGACAATGTAAAATATATCTGTAAAATCATTGTAAAAATCAAGATTGTAATAATTGATTAGGTAGTTTTACAAAACTTTAAAAATTATCGTTATGAAAAAGTCATTATTTACAATTTTTATGTTTTTATGTGTTGTATCTTTATCAAAATATATCTAAAAGAAGGAAACGCCGATATAACGTTCTACAACACATTAGGTGTTGCCGTTAAACAATCAGCATTAAATGAGGGTGAAAATATCATTAATGCTGATGATTTGAAAGCTGGAATTTATATCTGGAAAACACCTACATCTCTAACTGCTCTAATCACGGCGACATCAATGTCACTCAGGAAGACGGCTTATATCCTGTTGTCGGAGGCATCGGAGGTTTAGTGTTCAACACATCGTTCTGCTATAACACCGGCGACATCAACGTAGGATGTTCTTTCGTCGACAACGTGAAAGTCGGCGGCATTGCAGGTCTGTCAAGCAAGGCGGTAAAGAACTGCTACAACACAGGTAACGTGGAGACGATAATCTATAACGACGGCACAAGTATCGCCGGCAGCATCGTTGGTTTTGCAGGAGGAATCAGCGCGTTGTTGTCATGCTATAACATTGGAAACGTCAACGGCAACTCTTCATCAGGATTGATTGCTCAAGTTGAAAACGAGAACACCTTCGTAGCCGACAACTGCTTTATGGCAGATCATAACGAAAGCAACGGCTATGGAGAATCGCTCTCAACCGACTTTATGAAGAGCGACGAATTTGTAGCGATGCTCAACAAATATGACAATTATTACAAGAAAGATGTAGAGCCATTCGTCAACGACGGTTATCCTATCATCGACACAGAAAAGATTCCAGCCTTCGACATCGACGGAACGATAGGTGTTGAAGAAAGTGTAACAGAAACAAATATCGAGATTTATCCTAATCCGGCGAGCGACTTTGTGAGAGTGTCAACAGTCAACGGACAACAGTCAACAGTCAGAGTTTACAATATATTAGGAATGTTGGTAGGGACGCGTCTTGCCACGTCCGCAACAAATGAAATAGAAATCAATGTTTCAGAATACAATCCTGGAATCTATTTCATCAATATCAGCAACGAAGAATCTAATGTAACAAAGAAAATTGTTGTTGAATAATTTTTGGTTTAAGGTTTAAAGCTTAAGGTTTAAGGTCAGATGATCTTTACTTTGAACTTTGAGCTTTGAACTTAGTTCAAAAGCCTTAGTTCAAAAGCCTTAGTTCAAAAGCCTTAGTTCCAGAGTTTTTTTAAATTCATAATGCATAATTAAAATAATTATGAATTATTTTGAATCTGAGAAGATTTTATCTCACATCTCCAACTCCATCTGCTTATCTTCCCATCGATTCATAAGATTCTGAAGCTGATCTTTTTTCTTTCCGTAAGAATCGTACCAAGCATTATCGATATTAACATCAGGGAAATCGCTTGGCGACGACATAATCTTGTCCATCTCGGCGATTTCGTTTTCCAACGATTCAATCTGTTCTTCCAACTTCTTGATTTCTCGTTCGATGCGTTTTGTCTCCCTGTCGTTCTGCTTCTTCAATTCGTAATCTATCTTTCCTTGAGACACCTTACTTTCAACAGGTTGCGACTTCTGTTTCTTGTTAAGATCATCCAACTCTTTAAGTTTCTTCTCTTCAAGAAAGTCATAGATGTCGCCTATATATTCTTTGATATGAGGTTTCCTAAATTCATAAACTTTGTTTGTCAATCCTTGCAAGAAGTCACGGTCGTGGGATACTATTATCAAAGTCCCGTCGAATTGTATGAGTGCCGACTTGAGGATGTCTTTAGAAAGCATATCAAGGTGGTTGGTAGGTTCGTCGAGGATGAGAAGGTTGGTAGGGAAGAGAAGCATCTTTGCCAACGACAATCGCGCTTTCTCGCCGCCAGACAGAACTTTCACCTTTTTATCTATAGCATCGCCACCGAACAGGAAAGCACCGAGAAGCGACTTCACCTTCACACGCATATCGCCTGTGGCAACGTCATCGAGAGTCTCGAAGACTGTCTTCTCAGGGTCCAACATATCTTGCTGGTTTTGGGCGTAATATCCTATCTTCACCTCGTGACCGAGTTTCACCTCTCCTTCATAATCCAAAACGCCAGCGATGATTTTGGATAACGTTGACTTGCCTTCACCATTACGTCCTACGAAAGCTATCTTCTCCCCTCTTGGAATCAGAAGGTTAATATTATTTAAGATTTGTTTCTCACCGTATGATTTCGAGACATTATTTAATTCCAATGTAACCTTGCCGGAATGTGGTGCAGGAGGAAACTTGAAATGTATAGCCGACTTATCTTGGTCATCGATTTGTACGACATCCATCTTCTCTAATTGTTTCACTCTCGACTGCACTTGTTTTGCCTTTGTAGCCTTATATCTGAAACGTTCGATGAAAGCCTCAATTTCTTTAATCTCGCGTTGCTGGTTGTCGAAAGCTGCTTTCTGTATGTCGATGCGTTCCTCTCTTCTTTCGATAAATTCTGAATAGGAACATTTGTAATCGTAAATCTTAGCGCATGAAATCTCTATCGTTCTTATGGTGATGCGGTCGAGGAAAGCTCTGTCGTGCGACACCATGAAGATGGCTCCATAATAATTTTTAAGAAAACTTTCTAACCATTGTATTGACTCGATGTCTAAGTGGTTAGTAGGTTCGTCGAGTAGCAGCAGTTTAGGTTTACGTAACAAAATCTTAGCGAGTTCGACGCGCATCTGCCATCCGTTGCTGAACTCATTCATCGGACGTTGCATATCGTCGTGTTCGAAGCCGAGACCTATGAGAATCTGTTCGGCTTCGCCTTCTATGGAATGTCCGCCCATGATAGCGAGGCGTTCGTTGAGATGGCTCATCTTTTCGCAAAGACGTTGATACGAATCGCTTTCGTAATCTTCTCTGTCTGACAGCTCGTCTTGTAATTTTGCGAGACGGCGTTCAATCTCGTAATATTCTTCGAAAGCTGTCATTGCTTCGTCGAGGACGGTCTTTGTACTATGAACGTTTTTCTCCTGGGGCAGATAACCTATCGTAACGTCGTCCGACATTATGACGTCGCCTTTTGAAGGTTGTTCAAGACCGCAGAGTAGCTTGATGAGCGTTGTCTTTCCCGCTCCGTTTTTTCCGACGAGACCTATTCTGTCCTTCTCCCGAATCATGAAACTGATGTCGGTGAAGAGATCCTCGCCTGTAAATTGCATGCTAAGATTTTGTATCGATATCATAATGCAAAGATAAATAAAAGTCAACAGACAACGGACAACAGACAACGGATTTTTTTAAATCTGAGAATCTGAAAACTTGAGAATCTGAGAAAATTGTTGAACTAAGAACCTTGCGTCCCTGCTACCTTATGACTTCTCAGATTAGTCCTAAGAGTCCTTTCACTAATATGATTCCTGCGAAGATGGAGTTAAGAAGGCTGTTCAGGGTGAGTTTCATCTTGGAAAATGGTATTGCCATCGAGATGAGTGACCATACGAATCCTGCTCCAATTAATATAAAAGGTGTCATGTTTTGGAATAAAGGCATGAAGTCAGCCATGAGACCGACGATGAATGCGTTTATACCTAAGGCTATCGAAAGTAATAATGATTGTTTCTTGTTATGTATTAGATAAAGGTTCTCACCGTTTCTGATTTTCAGTGTGTCGATAAGCATTCTGAATGAGACAGAAAAACAAAGTGCCAACACCACCCATGTCGAGAGTCTCTCTAAAAGATGCATGAAAGTTCCACCGAGCATAGTGCCGAGAAGATACATCACGCCTTGCCCAGATGCAAGAATCAAAGCGAATACGAGATTACGACCGAGATTACGTTCTTTGACTGTTGTCAATTGTTCATTGTCGACTATGTTAAACGCTGTCGATGCTATCGCGACTGGAAATGTCAGTGCTATTATGAAGAGGATATTGAGGAACATTTTTTTAACTTGAGAAATTGAAAATCTGAAAACCTGAAAGTTATTTTTCAGATTCTCAGATTCTCATATTTTCAGATTTAATTATTTAATAGGTTCCAAATGAACTGTGAAGTGACGCATGAGTTCTGTTTCCCATGTGATACGTACGCCGTGTTTGATTTCTTCGCGGCGGTCGTAAACGTTCTTCAAAGCTGCTGCGATAACATCCATGTGGTTGTTAGTATAGACGCGGCGAGCGATGCAGAGACGGAGGAGATCCAATCCGCCGAAACGGTTTTCGCGTGTGACAGGGTCACGGTCGGCGAGGATGTAACCGATTTCGCAGCCACGGATACCAGCTTCTAAGTAAAGTTCGATAGCGAGTGTCTGTGCTGGGAACTCTTCTTTAGGAACGTTGGTGAGAACGCGGTCAGCATCGACGAAGATAGCGTGGCCACCGACAGGACGTTGGTAAGGGATGCCGTATTCGTCTAACTTAGCTGCAAGATATTGAACTTGTTTGATACGTGTTTCGATGTTGTCTAATTCTGTGTTTTCGTCGAGACCTACTGCGAGAGCGTCCATGTCACGACCGTTCATACCGCCGTATGTGAGGAAGCCTTCGAATGGGATGCAGAAACGTTTTGCACCTTCGTACCAATCTTCGTGACGTGTAGCGATGAAACCACCCATATTCACGATACCGTCTTTCTTAGCTGACATTGTCATACCGTCGGCATATTGATACATTTCCTTAACGATTTCTTTGATAGTCTTATCGGCATAACCAGCTTCGCGTGTCTTGATGAAGTAAGCGTTTTCAACGAAACGAGCTGAGTCGAAGATGACGCGTTTGTTATATTTGTCGGCAACAGCGCGAACTTCGCGGAGGTTCTGCATTGATACAGGTTGGCCGCCAGCTGTGTTGTTTGTAACAGTAACTATTACGAAAGGAACTTTCTCAGCGTTTTCAGCGAGTACTTTTTCAAGTTTCTTAGGGTCGACATTACCTTTGAAAGGAACTTCAAGTTGAGTGTCTTTTGCTTCGTCTATTGTGCAGTCGACTGCGAAAGCTTTACGGCTCTCGATGTGACCTTTTGTTGTGTCGAAGTGTGAGTTACCAGGAACGATGTCGCCGTTTTTCACTAAGTGGCTGAAGAGAACGTTTTCAGCAGCACGACCTTGGTGTGTTGGGATGACATATTCGAAGCCGGTGAGGCGTGTGATGACTTCTTTAAGACGGAAGAATGAAGATGAACCAGCGTAGCTTTCGTCGCCCATCATCATGGCAGCCCATTGACGGTCGCTCATAGCGCCTGTACCTGAGTCTGTCAAGCAGTCGATATAGACTTGATCTGCTTTGAGGTTGAACAAATTGTAATGAGCTTCTTTCATCCATTGTTCGCGTTCTTCGCGAGTGCTTTTCTTGATGGGTTCTACCATCTTAATTTTCCAAGATTCTGCAAATGGTAATTCCATGATTTTATTTTTTTATTTATGTTAATAATTTGTGAATTCTTTTTTTTATTTGGTTTAAGGTTTAAGGCTTAAAGATTAAGGTCGAATTTACATTAAACCTTACACATCAAACCCTAAACAACAGATTAAAATCTGTCGCGTTCTTTGAGGTTCAAGTATGTATATTTTTCAAGCAAATGAAAAGTCATAACATCTTTTTTGAGACTTCAAAGTTACAAAAGATTTTTTTAATTTCAATGATATTTTTAAAGATTTTTTATCATCGAATGACATAATTCATAAATCAGCAGCAAGTCTCAGTTAAGATGTATTTCAAGCCTTTGGTCATAAAGTACACATTTAATCACAACAAACTCCTTATCTCCACTTCCGTCAAGCCAGTAACATCTATAATAAGGTCAATATTTGCTCCAGACGAAATAAGTTTTTTCACTATCTGAGCCTTAGCATTTCTCATACCTTCAGCCAACCCCTCTTCTCGTCCTTTCACCAAACCTTCCTCTCTTCCTTTCGCCAAACCTTCCTCTCGTCCTTTCTCCATGCCTTCAGCCAAACCTTCTTCCCTTCCTTTTTCTAAGCCTTCCGACAATCCCTTCTCCATACCTTTCAGCATACCTTCAAGCATACCTTCTTTGCGTCCCATCTCCCTGCCTTCCAACAAGCCTTCGCCTCTCGAGGTATAGATATTGTCTCTCAATATCACCGTGTTATCCAAATGACGGTAATATGCCGACAGCTCACCTTTGCTCATCATCGCCAACTTCAATTTCTCTCTCGCTTCCGACAATCCCGGTGCGGTAGAATCTTGAGGTATGTCGCCGGTGCTAAGATAATACATCCATTCTTCCAATAAATTAGACGGCTTTTCATTAAAATCGTTAGCCTTTAGAATATAATATTCAGGATATAACTCACTGACGGCATCGACATTGAACTTCTGACGCTGGAACGGACTGAGATTAAGAACCTCTCCCGTATTAACTCCCAAAAACTCAGTCTTGCCATGATACAGATAATCCTTGCCCTGACCTAAATCGAAATAGACGATATTGACACTGTATATCTTCTTTATATTTTGATAGCCTTCTCCTCTATTAATATATTCCGTCACTAATTTAGAGACACCGAACAGCATCCTCTGAAAATAAGCGTATTCGTCGTTGTTCTGTACCTCGATGATAAACAGCTCGCCTCTGCTGTTCTCGGCGAGAATATCGACACGGTTATACTTGTCTAACTCGTCTTCCTGGTTACTCTCGCTTTCCAAAAGTCTGTTGATAGTGATTTTCTCTTTGAATAAGGTCGTGAGCAGACCTTCCAAGATTGCGTAATTGGACTTGTCGCGAAGCATGCGCTTCATAGCCCAATCGAATCTGATATACTTCTTCTTTTCCATAAATTATGATTTTTAAACTCTATGCAAATATAATAAGATTTCCATAAAAAAACACGTCAACCACAACTTATTTTTTGTGATTGACGCGTGTTTTATTTACAATTATCGATTATTCCGAGACAGCACGGATAGTAAGACCCATATATCTAGAACCACCAGAATACATTGCTCCACCACTATTCAAATAAATTGTTTCTGCTGTATAAGTATATTCAGAAGGAGGATTAGGATAGTTATCAGTATAAGCAGGCGTAGATGACCAATATTGACCAACATATCCAGCGTTACTAAGTCCTAGACTTCCATCAGAATATCCAGCGGCAGGGAGGAAGATATAACGTCCGTTAGGTCCTGTAAACTTGATACCATTGACACCGCTTACAGTTACCCATTCCTGTTCGCAATTATTCATTAATTCGAGCATCTGATTCCATGTAGGCATCTTCCATGTGCTTCCCCACAAGGCTGTAGCTGCGTCATATTCAGGTTTGCCAGCAATATTGCCCAATTCAACACCATCAGTAGCACAGTTATCTTCGGTATATTCTCCATGAGCAAAAGTTGTCGTCATACCCCAAGCATAGTAATTACCATACCCTTCAGGTGAAGTCGCACCTACATTGTACGTTGCCCATTTCAAGCCAGAAGGCAGACCTAAGTCTATATAATCATAACCGTTGATTTGACCATCAGCAGACTGTGACAAAGTAGTGAATTCAGTTCGTTCGCCGTATGTCACTAATCCACACTCTGACCTAACGTATGCCCATACATAGTAAGTGGTGTTAGATCTAAGACCTGTTATATAAGAAGTATAAGTACCTGTACCGGCACCATCATTAGTGTATGTATTATCACTGAAATACAGTTCGTCAATATCTGGAGAGGTACTCCAGCATACGCCTCTTTCAGTTATTTCAAAACCATTATCGTTTATAACATTACCGCCACATATAGCTGTATTTTGTCCGACATTGCTTATCTCATTTGTTGTAACAAAAGCATATTGATATTCAGGAGTCTCGAAACCACCTCCTGAGACAGGACGTATGGAGAAACCATTATGGCGGGATTCCCACGAGTGATATGAGACTCCACCGTTCAAATCGACATAGTATGCATATCCGTCTGTGCCATCTTCTGATGGTGTTGAAGTCCAGATTGTACAAGCTGGCAAGAAGATATGATTGCCATTTGTTCCAATAAATTTGTAACCTTCTACACCATTTTGCGATGTCGATTCCCATCCGCAATTCTCAAACAACTCAACAAATTCTGATCGTTTTGGCATTCTCCATTCACTTCCGAAATTAACTGTGGCTGCATCTAATTTAGTATTGCCAGCAATGTCGTTGAAATATTTACCGTATGTGTAGCTGTTTTCTAATGTATATTCATATTTTGTTTCAGACTCGCCCCAAGCGTAAAGGCTGCCAGCTTCTTCAGGAGAGGATGCGCCCACATTGCAGGTAGCCCAAAATAATCCAGAAGGCAGACCTAAGTCAACAAATGCATTTCCATTAATAATGGAGTTGTCTTCCCATTTTAAGGTACCGATGGATACTTCCGAGATATATTTATAATAGAAATTGCTTGCCACTATACCGTCTCTGAAAGTATATTTTTCCCAGTTGTCGTTTTCAATATCTACATTGTCATTAGCATTAGGCAGCAACACCACGAACGACTCACTCAGGTTGTCATTTTCACCTTCAATATTAATGACAGAAGTTTCATTGTCGACGATAAACTTATATTCTCCGTCGGTATATTCGAGTGAATAATCTGTTCCAATAATTGCAGAGCCTTTAAGTTTTGTGGTTTCGCTCAGATCCATATATGCTATCGCCATCTGATTCTTCAATGTTCCGTTTAATGGGAGAGTGAAACTGCCGTCGCTTTCCAATGTGGCGGTGACTTCAGCTTTAGCTATATGATAAAAGCCCAAATCGGAAAGGCTGCCGCTTTGATTAGCAATACTTCCATCAATTTTTGTTATCATACCAGCAGACTCTGTCGTAGAGACGTATGAAGTTTCACCGAGAGTATGTGAATTACCGAAATACCAAACTTCGTAGGTCTCGCCATCGACGAGTATCGTTTCATCTACTTCTCCTTCAAAAGCGAGGATATTGGATTCCAAAGGATTATCAGTTGAAAGTTCTACTATCTGAGCTTTAGTCTCGTGATTGACGGCGAGGTAGATGCGTTCTGTACCTGCGCTCCATTTTATCGAGCCGTCGGTGAGAAGATTAGTGAAGTCTGATTTTTCACCTTTATCACCGCCCATAGGAATTTCACATTTTATCCTTACCTTTTTCACATCGGTATTAGTGTCAGTGTCATTATTATTTTCTTTTTTGCATTGTGTGAACAATACCATCATCAATGCGAGTAGGATTGTTGTTATTCTTTTCATAGTTTTAAGTTTTAAGCTTTGAGCCTTGAGCTATGAACCAAGGCCGATTATTAATAATTATTACTTTTCTTACTTTTATAATGTTCTATGGATATAAGCTCATCGCTCATTGCTTTTCTTTTTCTCCAAAGCAAAGCGAAGCCTGTCAGAAGCAGTAATCCGCTACCGAGAGGAACTCCGTCGGGATTTCCAGTAAAATTGTCAAAGAAAAAACCGTTACCTCCGGCGCCATTGAAGTCGTCAAAGTCGAAACCATTACCACCGCTGCCGTTGAATCCGCCAAAGTAAAAGCCGTTACCTTGTGTTCCGTTAAAATCATCGAAGCTAAAGCCATGAGAGTTTGGGTCGCGTCGTGTTTCTACACCATTGAAATAGGCATCACCCTGAGCATGAGATTCCGTTGTCACAAACACAAGAAAACTCAGCATAAAAGTCATCACAATAATTTTCTTTCGCATCATTAGTGTTTTAGAATTAAATTAGATAATAATTAAAATTTTAGTTCTACAAATTTAATAACTCCATGACCTTTACGCAATAAGTAATATTACGTATTTTATTGAAAATATGACATTAATAAAAAAGTCCCGGAATATAAATCCCGAGACTTTTCTGGTTATTGAACACTATTACATTTAATCACAACAAACTCCTTATCTCCACTTCCGTCAAGCCAGTAACATCCATAATAAGGTCAATATTTGCTCCAGACGACATAAGTTTTTTCACTATCTGAGCCTTAGCATTTCTCATACCTTCAGCCAACCCCTCTTCTCTTCCTTTCAGCAAACCTTCCTCTCGTCCTCTCAGCAAACCTTCTTCCCTTCCTTTTTCTAAGCCTTCCGACAATCCTTTCTCCATGCCTTTCAGCATTCCTTCAAGCATGCCTTCCTTGCGTCCCATCTCCCTGCCTTCCAACAAACCTTCGCCTCTCGAAGTATAGATATTGTCTCTCAATATCACCGTGTTATCCAAATGACGATAATATGCCGACAACTCACCTTTGCTCATCATCGCCAACTTCAATTTCTCTCTCGCTTCCGACAACCCCGGTGCGGTTGAATCTTGAGGTATGTCACCGGTACTAAGATAATACATCCATTCTTCCAATAAGTTAGACGGCTTTTCATTAAAATCGTTAGCCTTTAGAATATAATATTCCGGATATAACTCACTGACAACATCGACATTAAACTTCTGTCGTTGGAACGGACTTAGATTAAGAATCTCTCCCGTGTTAACTCCCATAAACTCTGTCTTCCCGTGATAAAGATAATCCTTGCCCTGACCTAAATCGAAATAGACGATATTGACGCTATATATCTTCTTTATATTTTGATAGCCTTCTCCTCTATTAATATATTCCGTCACCAACTTAGAGACACCGAACAGCATCCTCTGGAAATAGGCGTATTCATCGTTGTTCTGCACCTCGATGATAAACAGTTCGCCTCTGCTGTTCTCGGCGAGAATATCAACACGGTTATATTTGTCTAACTCGTCTTCCTGATTACTCTCGCTTTCCAAAAGTCTGTTGATCGTGATTTTCTCTTTGAATAAGGTCGTGAGCAGACCTTCCAAAATTACGTAATTGGACTTGTCGCGAAGCATGCGCTTCATAGCCCAATCGAATCTGATATACTTCTTCTTTTCCATAAATTATGATTTTTAAATTACCCTACAAAGATAAGAAACTTCAATGGAAAAAGCAAGAGAGATTTGGATATTTTTCTCCCACAAATTCCACTGATGTTCACGGATTTTTCAGATTTTCAATTTCTCAGATTCTCAGATTTCCAGATTGTCAGATTTTCAAATTTAAATAAAGAGAGACGTATCAAATTCTCCTTGCGTCGAATTGTGATGCGTCTCTACATATTTATCGGTGGACAATGTCTGTTGACTATTGTCCGTTGTCTGTTGACCTTTTACTTCTTCAAAGGTTCAGCAATCTTAGCTGCCAAGAATTGTCTGTTCATTCTTGCGATGTTGGTTACAGAGATACCTTTTGGACATTCTGCCATACAAGCGTAAGTGTTTGAACAGTTACCGAATCCGAGTTCGTCCATTCTTGCCACCATCTTCTGTACTCTTTCGTAAGTTTCTACCTGACCTTGTGGTAACAAAGCGA
>SUWS01000077.1 GCA_015061365.1 Lentimicrobiaceae bacterium
ACGTTCAACTGTTCCCATACTTTTTCCCTTCTTTCTCGAACTATTTTTATATTTGCAAAGTTATTTTTTTTATTTATTTTTGTGACTGCAAATATACGAGAGACGTGACACATTACACCATTGAAAAATAAACAATCTGTAATTGGTGCGTCTCAACCGAATTGAAAATTGAAAATTAATGTAGAGATGCGTCGATTACACCGATGAAAATAAACACGATGTGTAATTGACACGTCTCAGATTAACTTGAAAATTGAAAATCATGCAGTGGGTAAAGGCTCAAAACTCAAAGTCAGGTCTCATATTAGAAGAAAAAACATTTGACACTGAAAAAACGGTCGAACTTTTGACTATATTTGCAGTAAAATTAGAGGTATGATTATTAATAGAGATTTTTATATCAGAAAACTTCTCTCCAAAAGGGAGAATGGCAAGGTTAAGATAATTACAGGAATCAGAAGATGCGGCAAATCATTCCTATTGTTTAACTTGTACAAAGATCTTTTATTGAAAGAAGGAGTCAAAGAAAACAATATCATCGAGATAGCATTAGACCGTAAAGAATATATCAAATATAGAAACCCCAATCTTCTATATGAATACATAATGTCTAAGATAAATCATAACGAACAATTTTATGTATTTATTGATGAGATACAGATGTCTTATAAAATTAAAAACCAAGATGTTAATGAGAAATATATTCCAGAAGAAGATAAGGAGCTTTTATATACCACATTTTACGATATTCTGAATGATTTGATGTCATTTGAAAATATTGATGTTTATGTAACCGGAAGTAATTCCAAAATGTTGTCAAAGGACATAGTTACAAATTTCAGAGATCGTGGTTCGGAAATAACTGTTTTTCCGCTTTCATTTACCGAATACTGTTCGGTATCAGATATGGAAAAAATGGATGCGTTAGAAGAATATATGATGTATGGAGGAATGCCTTTGTCGGTCATTGAGAAAGATGAACTTGAGAAAAAGAAGTATTTGCTATCACTTCATAACAATGTCTTTGTCAAAGATATTACAGAGAGGTATAATCTAAAAGATGATGTTTTATTATCCTCGTTGATTGATATTTTATACTCTTCTGTAGGTTCACTGACGAACACGCATAAATTGGCAAATACGGCTGAGAGTGTGATGAAAATTAAGTCATCTGACAATACGATAAAAAAATATCTTGATTATCTCGAAGACGCATTTTTGTTTAGAAGCGCAAAAAGATACGACATCAAAGGAAAAAGATATTTTGGAACCAACCTAAAGTATTATGCCACTGATATAGGATTACGTAATGCGAAATTAAACTTCAGACAATATGAACGTTCCCATCTCATGGAGAACATAATATATAATGAATTGATTATAAAAGGATATTCCGTTGATATTGGCATTGTTGAAGTCACAAGAAAAATAGAAGACAGGAATGTTCAATCTCAGCACGAAATAGATTTCATCGTCAATAATGGTTCTAATAAAATCTATATACAATCGTCTCTTAATGTTGATACAGAGGAGAAAAGACAGCAAGAGATATTTTCACTAAAACGCTCCGGCGATTTCTATAAGAAAATTGTGGTGCTTTACGGCAACCAAAAGCCAGTTTATGACGAACATGGAATACTATATATCGGAATAATACCGTTTATTTTCTCAATGGAGAACATTCTTAATTAAATTGATAATCATAGTAATGAGCTATGAGCAAAGGCCATAGACTCGAAGTTCAAGGCCCACAGCAAAAACGTTAAATAGGTTTAAGGTTTAAGGCTTAAGGTTTAAAGTTGGATTTCAATAAACTTTAAACAATAAACTCTAAACTAAATAAATGGACAAAGTCTGTTGACTGTTGACTGTTGTCCGTTGACTTTTAAAAAAATTAACAACTCAAAAAATAAAAACAAATGAAACGTTTATCTATGTTAATGTTCGCTGTCTTATTCTGTTTCCTGACAGTGAACGCTCAGGAGAATCTGAAAGTCGAGACGTTTTATCTCGACAATGGTTTAAAAGTGGTGTTATGCGAAGATCATTCCGCACCGACAATCCACGGAACAGTCTATGTTCATGCGGGAAGCAAGAACGACCCTTTGGACGCGACGGGTATGGCTCACTATTTCGAGCATATCATGTTTAAGGGAACCGACAAGATCGGAACCATCGACTGGGAAAAAGAGAAGGTCTATTTAGACAGTATCGACATCATGTATGATAAATTACATGAGACTGACGTGCCGGAAGAACGCCTTGCGATTCAACAAAAGATCAATGAATTGTCGATAGCTTCAACAGATTACGCCATCCCTAACGAGGTGGATCTGATTCTCACCAAGATGGGCGGCGAAGGTCTCAACGCCGGAACTTCATACGACATGACCGTCTATTTCAACAGTTTTCCTTCCAACCAAGTCGAGAAGTGGATGGACGTTTATGTAGAACGTTTCCGCAATCCTGTGTTCCGTCTCTTCCAAAGCGAACTCGAGACTGTCTATGAAGAGAAAAACATGTACGGTGACAATCCTACAAATGCATTCATGGAGATGATGTTTAAAGAATGCTTCGGCGAACATCCTTACGGACGTCCTATCATCGGTCTTACCGAACATCTTAAAAATCCGCAGACAACGAAGATGCGAGAGTTCTTTAATACTTATTATGTCGCAAACAACATGACTCTCATCATGGTCGGCGACTTCAACATTGAAGAGATAAAACCTATGATTGAAGAGAAATTCTCTGTCTGGGAAAAAAGAGAATTGCCAGAATTTCCAGAGTTTGAGCTTCCGGCTTTCGACAAGGAAATCGTGAAAGAAGTGAAACTGACTCCTATAAAAATGGGAACTATAATGTATAAAGGCATCGACAACAATCATGAGGACAACAACGCCTTGGAAATAATGTCTGGCATCTTGTCGAACGGCGCGACAGGAATCTTGGACGAGGCAATGTTGAACAACGAACTTATGATAGCAGCGATGATGCCGCTTTCGTTGGAAGACCATGGCGCGATAGTGTTTTTATATATGCCTAAGCTGATAGGACAGTCGCACGAAGAAGCCGAAGCCTTGATTTTCGACGCGTTGAAGAAAATCCAGAACGGAGATTTCAGCGATGATCTATTCGAGGCTGCCAAGACTGAGATTCTCAAATACAGAGTCAAGAGTTTGGAAGGAATAGACAGAATAGCATCTACCCTACTCGACTTAGAATCTAAAGGAATGAGTCTGGAAGACTTTTACGCAGAGACAGAGAGAATCAAGAATTACAAGAAAGAAGACATCGTTGCCGCCGCGAATAAATATTTCACAGAAAACCGTACAATCTTGAGATCCAAGATGGGATTCCCGGAAAAAGACAAGGTGGAGAAACCTAACTGGAAAGCCGTTGAGGTTAAGAATACGGAGATGAAATCGGAGTTCGCCAAACAGATAGAAGCACAAGTGGTTGAAGAAGTGGAGCCACAGATCATTGAATTCGGCAAAGACGTAATCATCGAGAAAGCCAACGACGCTTTCACCTTGTATTCTTCAAAGAATCCATACAACGACATCTTCGATCTGAAAATAACATACAACCACGGCTTGATAGATAATCCTGATCTCGACAAAGCCAACGAGTTATGGAATCTACTCGGGACTGAGACGAGGACCTACGAAGAGATAGAATTAGAGTTGCAAAAAATAGGTGCATCGATATACACATACGCCACAAACGGATATACCACATTAAACATCTCCGGCTTTGAAGAAGACTTGGAAGAGATTCTCAGTATTTGTGAAGACAAGATCTTCAATCCTAAGTACGACGAGTCTAAGATGAACCTCATCATTGAAAACGAGAAAGCTAACGATAAGATGGTCAAGACTTCGACAGACACATGGCAGCAGGCTTTGTATGAATACGTCCTTTACGGTGAGAAGTCGAGTTTCCTCAACAAGACGAAAGTGAAGGAATGGGCCAAACGTAATCCTGATGACATTCTCAACGACTTCAAAGAGACTTTCAACTACAGCGGCGACATCAATTTCTGCGGAAACATCGACACTAAAGAAATCATAAAGATGTTAAATTCTCATAACATCATAAAGAACGACGCGATAAAGGCGGATAAGAAGATCATAGAACATAACCATTTTGATAATGACGTTGTTTATTTCATTCATAACAAGAAGTTCAGACAAAGCAACATCAACATCTATGTTCCTGGAGAGAAACTCAACGACAAGGAAAAAGCTGTCTCGAGCGTCTTCAACAAATATTTCGGCACTGATATGTATTCCATCGTATTCCAGGAAATCAGAGAGTTACGTTCTTTAGGCTATACCGCATATTCATATTATTCTTACGACTACCGCGACAGGATTCCAGGTTATCTTTATTCATACTTAGGAACGCAGTCGGACAAGACCAACGAAGCTATTGTCGCGATGCGCGGACTCATCACCGATATGCCTGAGAAAGCCGAGAAGTTCAACGTTTCAAAAGACGCGCTCATAATGTCGAGAGCGGCAGATTATATCAATCCGAGAAATATCCCGGGGACTGTGATGTCGTGGGTTGAAATGGGTTACGACCACGATCCGAGAATGGAGACCACGAACTACATCAAGGAGACATCATACGACGACGTTGAGAAATTCTATCAAGACAAAGTTCAGAACCGTCCTATCATCATTATGATAACGGGCAACAAGAAGGATGTAGATATGAAGGCTTTAGAGAGATACGGTGAGGTAAGAATGGTGAAATTTGATGAGATTTATAAATAAGACGAATTAAGGGAACTTCTATAAATTCCCCGTTTGAATAATTTTTGACAATTACAGTAAAAACTTTTGCATGCTTTATGTTTTTTATCGGAATCTTTTCATCTTTCTTTCAATCACATAGCTCGCTATGCTCTTTCAAGAAATACAAAAATCTTCTCAATAAAAATTCATAAATCATTTGCAAAGCAATTTATAGAAATTCCCTTAAAAATATTAATCACTTTTCTCTTTCATATTCCAATTCAAAGTAATATTTTTGCAATAGAACTTAAAATTATAATTTATGAATGAGAATAACAGAGTCGAATACAAACTCGAATTAAATCCGGATGTGAATATTGAGAAAGAAGTGATAGCTTTTTTAAATTACAAAGAAGGTGGTTTTATTTATATTGGAATTGATAAAGATGGGAATGCTGTTGGTGTAAGTAACATTGACGACTGCATGTTAAGGTTAAAAGATCGTCTTAAAAATAACATTTTACCATCTGCAATGGGGTTGTTTGATATAGCGCAAGAAAAAAAAGATGGTGCTGATTTAATTAAAGTTACAATTGCCAGCGGATCTGAGAAACCATATTTCAAACCTAAATATGGAATGACTAGTAAAGGTTGCTTCATCAGAGTTGGTTCCGCAGTCGAACCGATGTCAAAGCAACAGATAGAATATCTATTTTCTAAAAGGACTCGTAACTCAATAGGTAGAATAGTTTCAAATAGGCAAGATTTATCTTTCGAACAATTGAGGATATATTATGATGAAAGAGGTAAACGATTGAATGATAATTTTAAACGTTCATTGGAATTAGTGACAAATGAAGACAAATATAATTATGTAGCTTATTTGTTGTCAGATGAAAATGGCAACTCTATGAAAGTAGCCAAGTATTCTAGTCTGAACCGATGCGAGTTGGAGGAGAACAATGAATTAGGCTCTGGCGTTCCAAGAATTCTTGAAGTATATGGCAAACAATGTTATATGTTTAGTGACAATTTCATTAGATTAATATTACCTATAAGTATAGATAATAAGAATAGCACTAAGTCGGCACTAAGTCGGCACCAAGTCGGCACCAAGTCGGGAATAGATAATTCTCAAATACATGAAATATTGAAATTATGCGAAACTGCTTGCTCAATTACAGAAATAATGAAATATATGGGATTTAAGGATAGAACAAAGTTCAGAAGAAATTATATTTATCCTCTGATTGAGGAAGGTTTGGTTGAATCTACTATACCGACTAAGCCAAACAGCAAAAATCAAAAATATCGACTTACAACTAAAGGTCTTGAATTGATAAATAATGTTGATAATCAGAATGACTTATGAGAGACAGATGAAAGTTGTCCGTTGACTTAAAAAAAATTAACAACTCAAAAAATAAAACAAATGAAACGTTTATCTATGTTAATGTTCGCTGTCTTATTCTGTCTCCTGACAGTGAACGCTCAGGAGAATCTGAAAGTCGAGACGTTTTATCTCGACAATGGTTTGAAAGTGGTGTTATGCGAAGATCATTCGGCGCCGACAATACACGGAACAGTCTATGTTCATGCTGGAAGCAAGAACGACCCTTCAGACGCAACAGGCATGGCTCACTATTTCGAGCATATCATGTTTAAGGGAACCGACAAGATCGGAACCATCGACTGGGAAAAAGAGAAGGTCTATTTAGACAGCATCGAAATTATGTATGACAAACTACATGATTCAGATGAACTCATAGAGATAGAAGGCATTATAAACAAGATAAACGAATTGTCGCAAGCATCTTCAGAATATGTTATACCCAATGAGTTAGACGTAATTTTGAATGATATGGGCAGTATAGAGAATAATGCTTTTACTTCATTTGATTACACTATCTATAAAAATATAATTCCTTCTAATCAGGTGGAAAAATGGATGGAAGTATGTGTAGAACGTTTCTGTAATCCGGTCTTCAGGATGTTTCAGAATGAACTCGCGACAATATATGCAGAAAAGAATATGATGAAGGGATCAAGAACAATATCGTCATATATGAATGGAGTTAGAAGGATATGTTATGGTAAACATCCGTATTCCAATGATATTATAGGCAGTAGTATTCATTTGATGACACCTCAGATTTCAAGAATGCGCGAGTTTTATGATACCTATTATGTAGCTAATAACATGACACTTATCATTGTCGGTGATTTTGATACAGATTCGATAAAGCCTTTGATAAGTGAAAAATTTTCCATATTGAAAAAAGGAGATGAATTCCAACATAGATATACAGTTCCAAACATCAGAGAAAAAAGTGTTAAAACTTTGATGTCGCCAATTAAAATAGGTTCTATGGTTTACAATGGAGTAGATGCAAAGCATGATGATTATATCGTGTTAAAACTTATCTGTTATATGCTTTCCAATGGAGAGACAGGAATGTTTGATAAACTAATACAAGATGATAAGGTAAATGATATTCAGATTGATTTTCAGTCATTGGAAGATTGTGGCTTCATAATGATTCATTACCTCAACAATATGTATTCAAACAGAAAGAAGTCGGAGAAAATGATTTATGAGATATTGGATGCTTTTAAGTCAGGCAATTTTAGTGACGACTTGTTTGAGGCGATAAAAATGGATTTCGTTGTAAGTAATATGCTTATGAATGAAGATATTAATAATATTATGTCAAATCTTATCAACTTGGAGATTCGTGGTATGACATACGAAGAGTATCTCTCTGAAATAGAGTCTGTAAGAAATCTCTCAAAGGAAGACTTGATAAAAGTAGTGAACAAATATTTTAATGATAAGCATTATGTTATAAGAACTAAAAAAGGTTTTCCTTTAAGCGAGCCTACGCTTGTTCCTAAATGGCAAACTATTGATATGAAAAATACAGATAAGAGTTCTGACTTCGCGAAATCCATCAAGGAAAGAGATGTGGAAGAAGTAAATCAGCAAGTTATAGAATACGGTAAGGATGTAGTTATTGAACAAGTCAATGATGCTTTCACCATGTTTTCTTCAAAAAATCCGCATAATAATATTTTTTCAATAACAATAGAATACAACTACGGAATGTTGGATAATCCTGATATGAGAAGAAACGTGATGTATTGGAATTTATTAGGAAGTAAGTCAATGACATATGAAGAAATTAAGATAGAGTTGGGGAAACTCGGAGCTTATTTTAATACTTCATATTATGAAGACAGATTTGTGTTTAGCATAATTGGTTTTGAAGAATACATAGATGAAATATTGTCGATATGTGAAGATAAGATTTATAATCCTTCATACGATAAAAAGAAATTAGCTTTGGTGAGACAGAACGAATTAAGCTTATATGAGTCTGCAAAATATGTTCAACAGGTATGGAATGATGCGGTGACTGAATATGTTTTATATGGAGACAGCTCTATTTATATGTTGGAACCGCCTTTGATAAACTGGATTAACAAAGGAGAGGATAAGCTGTTTAAGGAAATACAGGAACCTTTTAATTATGGCGGTTCTATTGTATACACGGGAAATATTGACAACAAAATTGTGCTGGAACTGTTGGCTTCACATAAGTTGATAAATAATGATGCAAAAGCCGTTGAGAAAAAATACCGTACCATAAAACAGTATGATGAAAATATGTTTTATTTTGCTCATAATGCCGCATCATACAGCAATGAAATAAGTATATACGTCCCGAGTGAGGTTCTGACAAATATCGATGAAGATAGATGTAAAATCTTTAATGAATACTTCGGTATCGACTCTTATTCTATTATGTATCAGGAGATAAGAGAGTCGAGATCATTGGCGTATATGACGATGGGCTTGTTTGTTAATGACTATACTGGCATAACTCCAGGTTTTTTGTACGCGGTATTATCAACGCATCCTCAGAAAACTAATGAAGCTGTCGAAGTTATGAGAAATGTTATCACTGATATGCCAAAAGTTGAACATAAATATAATACAGCAAAGAAGAATCTCCTCTCACAAGTTAATACAAGTTTCATTAATTCAAGACAAATTCCATTTATGGTAAAAGAATGGAACGAAATGGGCTACAATTATGATCCGCGAATCGAAATAAAAGAACGATTGGAGTCTGTTGACTATGACGGCATGATAGATTTTTACAATACAAAAATTAAGAATAAACCGATTATTATCACCGTAGTAGGTAACAAGAATTTTGTAAACATAAAGAAACTAAAACAATACGGTAATTTCAAATATCTGAAGTTTAACAAGATTTATCAGAAACCATGATTGTCGTATTAAAGTAAACAGTTGGCAAAATCATATGTATAATACAACATGATTCTGCCAACTGTTTATATTATCGATGCTTAGAACGATGTTAAGCTTCAGTGTTCAAAAAACTTCTCTC
>SUWS01000015.1 GCA_015061365.1 Lentimicrobiaceae bacterium
ACATTGCAGGTACGACTGCCGTTAAACAATGAAGTCATATCAAAAGTAATGATCATGAAACGACACAAGGCTATCGAAAAATTATTCGATGAAGAATTTTGGGGTACGCAATGACGAAGTCAGGAGGCTAAAGTACTGATAGCTGACGGTTCACGACTGTTGGCTATCATGCTTTAACAACGAGTATATCTTTTATATTAGTGGTATATTGCTTTGAGACGTACTCATTTTTAATATGCCAATTATTGTTATAACCTTGAACCGCGACTCTCACAGTATCGTGACCGTTTCGTAGATTTATCTCATCGACTATTTTGGACAAAGCTGATTGTTTCTCTCTGTCAACAGTATCGAACAAACTACATTGTACCGCATTATCTTCGCTGATATTACAAACTACGACTCCTGCTTTTTTGTAATAATAAGTACCCGTCTTCCAATTTCTTTTCAATGCCTGCACCGACTTAGAGACTATTTCCTGAATGTCATTTGTAGGGACATCAAGATTTGTAATTTCATGAATATAATTCCTCGGCATGTCATCACGAAAACGGCTCGTATATGCGAACACAATTATAGATTGGCAGACAGTATGTTGTTCACGGAGTTTCTTGGAGCACTGAGCAGCAAAATTCGCCACAGCCTCTTCCACATCTTCTACTCTATTCAATCCATGATTCGGGAAACTTCTGCTTGTACATATTGACTTCTTATACAAAGCATCTTCGTCTTCAATACAGCTCACGCCTCGCAGTTCTTTCCATGTACGAAGTCCTGTTATTGACATCTCTCTCCTAACCCATCCTTCCGATTTCTGCGTAAAATCCCAAGCCGTCTTAATACCATTATATTCCAATCTCTTCGAATGTTTACGGCCAATACCCCAGACGTCGCCAACCGGAAACAACTTCAATGCTTTCTCGCGTTTCTCGTCTGTATCTATGACACAAACACCTTTATAGCCTTTGTGTTTCTTGGCAAACACTGATGCCATCTTCGCCAAGGTCTTAGTGGGAGCAATTCCCAAAGATATAGGAATACCAACACCTTTGTAAATGGATTTCACCGCTTTATGAGAAATCTCTACGAGACATCCAATATCTTCTATCTCCGACAAATCTATAAAAGCTTCATCGATAGAATAGATATTAATCTTTGGAAAAAACGATGACAGCAACGACATCACTCTTCTGCTAATATCGCCATATAAGTTATAGTTAGAAGAAAACACCGCCACATTATTTTTCTCAACAAGCTCTCTTATCTGATAGAACGGAACTCCCATCTTTATACCCAATTTCTTCGACTCTTCACTACGAGCTACCACACACCCATCATTATTGCTCAAGACAATCACAGGTTTGTAGCGCAAATCAGGATGAAAGACCCTTTCACAAGAGCAATAAAAATTGTTACAATCGGCTAAACCAAAGAAATCCATCACTTACGCAGCTGTTTAATTGTATATGTCAATACGCCCCACACAAGAAACTCATTCTCACTCGTAACTTTGATAGGTTCATAGTTCTTATTATGAGGAATCAACCAAGCACAATTCTCTCTCTCATCATAACGAAATTCTTTCAAAGTAAATTCCCCGTCAATAAAAGCCACGACGAAGTCACCATTTTTCGCCTCCAACGCCTTATCT
This sequence comes from Lentimicrobiaceae bacterium, assembly GCA_015061365.1. Lineage (GTDB taxonomy): Bacteria > Bacteroidota > Bacteroidia > Bacteroidales > F082 > Limimorpha. The sequence goes on from SUWS01000015.1 coordinate 1,652, forward strand.
ATGACAATAATATCACCATCACATATTCCAGCTTCATGCAAAGAACTGCCAGACACTCTCGCAAGGAAAGTTGTCTCTTTATGACGTATCAACTCACGATTAAGATCTATGGAGCCAGTAAGATAATCCTGTGCTGGACTTGGAAATCCAGCCTTGATACCAGTATCTACAAAAGAAATATCAGTATCTGTCGAGAACTCCGAAGAATATAGATTCAACTTTAAATCCTTATCCATATTTCCTATCCATTAAATCGCTTTGCGAACTCAAACAATTCCAACGGAAGATGACAATAGCCATTAGGATTCTTGATTAAATAGTCTTGATGATAATCCTCTGCCGGATAAAAATTCTCTAACGGCATAACCTCAACAACAATCTCTTCAGAACACTTCTTCTGCTGTTCAAAGATAACTTTATTTATGACAGCGAGATCATTTTCATCAGTATAATAAATTCCCGTCCTGTATTGCACACCCACGTCATGACCTTGTTTGTTAACACTTGTCGGATCGATGGAGACGAAATACACATTGAGTAATGTCTCAAGAGAAATCAAGGACGTATCATATTTTATATACACAGTCTCTGCCGCCATGGTATTTCCTTTGCAAACCATCTCGTATGACGGATTCTCGACCAAACTATTAGCATAACCCACTTCTGTAAACACGACGCCATTAATCATTTTGAGATAATGTTCGGTACCCCAGAAGCAACCACCTGCAAGATATATCTCTTTAACGTTATTATTCATTTTATCATATTGCATATTTGACAAACGCAAAGATAATATTTTTGTTTCAATAATAGGTCGACAAGCCTACAAGATCAAGAACAAAAAGCAACACTTCTACTTTATCTTCAACATTTCAAAGAACATTATATCATGGATTCACTTATTATCTCTCCTACATTTGGCGTAAACTATACCCATACCCGCCATTAACAATAGTCCTGTACTTATTGGTACACTTTCAGCCGGATAATTATAATCTAAACCATGAGACGGAGGCAGCATTATCAACTGATTCCATTCACTGTCTTTCTCTTCTCTATATTCGTATTGATATGAAAAAAAGACATCTGATTGTGCATTTATGCAAACATTAAATCCTATGGTCAATATCACCAGCATATATTTCTTCATCACATCACTTTTGTTAAAGGTTCAAAGTTTAAGGTTCAAGGTTCGGTTCCCCTAAACTTTAAACCTTAAACTTTATACGATATTATTCAACAATCACTTTGCGTGTCTTAACTCCATTATCATCAGTAATTCTTACAATATAGATTCCCACATTAAATTCAGAAACATTCTTTCTTACTTCTTTATCTGTTGTCTCTAACTTCATGACATCTCTTCCAAGAATATCATAAATATCTATCAAAGCCGCACCTTTAATATTACCGACAACCAAATCTCCGTTATCAATATATATATAGTTCTCACTATCGCTAATCTCGTTAACAGAATCAACGTCATATAGTTTAATAACAAAACGATTAGGATTATCATTAGTCGTAGCAATGAAAGTATATTCATCCACAAGCATATTTGTAACATTTCCTGTCTGACTATCTACAAGATAAATGTGTTCAAAGCCTCTATTGTCAGAGTTGATGGTAATAGTATACTCTCCCATAGTATTCGCTTTGAATGACAATGGTATATCTTTTATATTGTCATCAAGCATAGCTACTGCATAATTGGCATCATCGACAGGAAGATAAATCATAGGAATGTCCTGATTCTGATGATTCACCTTCTCCAATGCCACGCCATCTTCGAATACAGCAAAGGCCTTATCTTCATATTCATTGTTATTCACAGTTATAGCGAGGATGTCGACACTTGATTTTTGTGACGGTTGGGTGTTGGTCTTTTTGATTTTAACATCACCTTCTTTAGATGTCTTCACCAAGATACCTTGTCCTGGAGCAATAGGAATATCATCTGAGATTTTTGCGCCCCAAGCTCCAGCATTCGACAAAGTATAATAACCCGCTGCAAGATTATTATCATCAATAGCTGCTCCAACACCTTTATAAATATTATGTGTAAATGGATTTCCTATCAGATGGAAACCTGACAAGGCGATATTCTCAGTCTTGGAAAGATGATAAGTAACATCATCCCCGTTCAATTCACCAGCAAATGACAAGGTTGCGTCGTATTCATTAGCATAAAGATAGCCTCTACCATTTTCAAGATTAGCGAAACTATTGGAAGATTGTTTTACATTCTGCCATACCGATGTCGGTTCATCATAACGATAAAGGTCGTAATTATTTGTTGTCGGTATCAGACTTTCCACATCAGACAAAGCGACATTACCCATAAGAGGAGAACTAATAGTATACCAAGACTCATTAGTAGAACCATAACCTTCAATTTCTTTTTCCAAAGTTGCTTTTACCCCTGCATTGTTGTGAATAAGTTGTCCACCTTCTTTGATGACAAGGTTATCGACATCAGAGCAACCAATTAGTCCATTGATCGCAAGTATCGCTCCATCCTCGATAGTGATTTTGTTGGTTATACTTACATTCTCCCATGTAGTATTTGTCGCAATTGTCTGAGATTGCGGAATATCTATATCTGTACAATAATAACTTGTTCCTTCTGCCTTGTAAAAATGGTATGTCTGATTTTTAATATTTGTCGGGAAAGATCCTGAAGCCGTCAGTTTATATGCTCTCCAATCAATAGCGACATCGCCATCATAATACGCCCCGACAAATCGTTCCGTGGTCTTGTTATAAAGATAGTCAGGATATACTTCGTCTTCGATCTGGACTGTTTTTATCTCAAATACATTGTTATCAGTATTTGTTCCTATTCTCACAGAATTATTGTTACTTCCGGAAGTACAATACAGCCAGTTTTCTTCATCAGCATCAGGATATATTATCATATCGCCATTATCGTAAGATATGTTCCATTTTATGTCGTCTGGCACCGCACCGATAATTTTATCATCAGACACCATTAATTCGTATGCCGTCGGCTGTCCGCTGCTACCCTTAATCTGTGACATCGCATAATATTTCTCATCTTTTGAAATTGCGATGATAACGGCATCGGTTGGAGAGAAGGATGTGATTTCCGCCTCGACACAATTATTGTTACTGATAGAGAAGACCGCATGGACACTCATATCCTCCTCAATCACCGACGATGTCGTCATCATTACCGGACTAATGTTAGTATTACTGGAGATTTCGTTTTCCGTCCATCCGCTGAAAGAGAAGCCGTCGGGTGCCGTTGTTACAGGAAGTTCGCCTATCTCATCACCTTTTGGAACCGATATGGTTTCCAACAAACTTCCATTATCATAAAACGACACCGTAACAGCTTCAATAATGTTGTAAGTCGCACTTGCTATCCCGCTGTTTGTCATGCCATCTTTCTTTGCAAAAGCCTTAATCGTTGTCGTGGCTGACACCTCAATAGGAGAGGAATAGACTTCACTTTCTTCCGTAGGATTATCTCCATTAGTAGTGTAATAGATCGTTGCCCCATCTGTATCACAACTGATGTTCACATTCTGCGCCGTGGTATAATCGCCACCCGCCGGATTAAAAGTCGGCAGTGAAACAACAGGTGTCACCTCAGATGATTTCACAAAAATATCGATATAAAAGAAATAATTCGCTCCTCCCATATTTGAAGCAGAATTGGAATAAGGTGCGAACTTCTCATAGGGTTCACCGCTATTGTATTTTCTAAAGGCAAAACTCCTATTAGAAGCACCAACATTAGTGATAACAAAGGCACTATAATTAGGAACAGATGTCCCCTCGCCTGAAGTCGACAATGCAATCGTCCATGTAGAGTTAGTTCCATTCTTGACAAAATCGGTACCGCTACTGCCATAACCGATCATATCGCCATCAGCATTAATAAAGGTGTAATCTGTTCCCGACATACCGACAGTCCAACAATAATCAGATTCATTATTAATAATTTCAGATGGCAGCACCTCCCCTTCCCCAGAGGTATCCGATGAGAACATCACGCCTTGTGGTTTACCGGCTGCAGCGTTCGTCATTGCATAATAACTCGTCACGGAAAGAGAGTCGTGCCGTGCCGCAAAAATGATAGTACTACCATTTTGAATCTCTGATAAATCTGTGATCCGACGATAGTCGTCCTGCGCCTTAATGTTTAATCCTAATATTAAACATACGACTGTTAAAAATAAACATTTTGTTTTCATAAATTTTGATATTTTTATAGGTTTCGATTGCAAAAATATAACAGAAAAACTCTCTTGTCAAGGTTTTTAACTATTTTTAACTTTTTCGCGGTTAAGTAGCAAGTTAACGGAAAAACACTTACGGTCAGCGGAATCTATTAGGCAGTCAACGGAATATTACAATTCATAATGCATAATTCATAATGCATAATTCATAATGCATAATTATCACAATTTTACTATCTTTGTAAATAAAACTTTTGCTTGCTTTATGGAAAAGATTGAAAAATATAAACTTCTTTATAATCAAATTAAATCATTGATACAAAACGAAAACGACACAATTGCCAATATGTCGAATGTAGCAGCAATAATACATGAGACATTCAAGTTCTGGTGGACAGGTTTTTATCGTGTAATCAATAACGAGTTGGTGCTTGGTCCGTTTCAGGGTCCCGTCGCCTGTACAAGAATAGCATACGGCAAAGGCGTCTGCGGAACTTCATGGAAAGAAGCAAAGACGATAGTAGTGGAAGACGTTCATCAATTCCCAGGTCATATAGCTTGCAGCAGTGCATCAAAAAGCGAGATTGTAGTTCCAATATTCAAAGATAACCAAGTAGTTGGCGTTTTAGACATCGACAGCGAGAACCTCGCTACATTTGATAATATTGATAAAGAATGGTTAGAGAGAATCATCGAACTTGCGCAGCCATTAATATCTTGACATAATTCTCGTATATTCCTCTACAACAAAAAACTCAGGTTGCTTTGGAGAGGAGAAATTTTGCTCTATCATCGCTATATGTGAATGATAATCAGGATCTGCAAAAGCGATGGCTTCATTAGGACATCCTAAACGACAAGCCTGACATTTAATACAAACACCGTTAAACACAGGAACACCGTCTTCAACTTCAATACTTCCCATCGGACAGATACCCACACATTTACCACACCGTGAACAACGTTCTATATCACAAGAAGGTTTTGCCTTGAGAAAGGCAGCAGGGGCATTTGTAGTTTTAAGCGGAGTATAGTATTTGTCAGGATGAGTCTCACCAGGGACTTTAAGAGCTGAAATTTTATCATCAGAAGATGACAGTATTTTTTCAGAGACCTTAGTCGCAAAGTCTTCAAGAGCAGAGACATCTTCTTCATTAGGTCGCGACGCTCCGAGAGTGTCGCTGAACACATGACGTGTCACCATAGCGGCAGCACCAATAGGTCTCATTCCACCATCTTCCATCAAACCAACCAATTCCGCCAAAGCATTATCGTAAGCCCGATTCCCAAAAGTAACGAGCGCAACAGAAAGATTTCCATCACCATGTAAAGCATTACGAACATAATCCAACGTCTTGTTTGGTATACGTCCCGCATAGACAGGTGTCGCCCAAACAACAACATCTCCCGCATCAAATACCGGCATCACCTCGCGTTCTTTTAATAAGGTATATGAATGATATTCTACATCAGCTTGCAAAATATTTGCAAGAAATTCAGCGAACTGCTTTGCTACTTGCAAAGTACCGCCTGTAGGACTGAAATAACAAACTTTAATCTTTGACATTTGTTTTATTACCTTTTTTATCCAACAATTTTAATCCTGTATCAAAAAGAATGATTCACATACAAATATAATTATTTTCATTCAAATCTTTAAAAAACATTTTGATTAATGAAAATAAATTACGTACTTTACCGAATAAAAAAGCATAATAATAATGGTATGAAAAACAATGTATTAATATCAACGATTCTTTCCCTGCTGATAGTTTTTTACGGATCGAACAGCTTAGCTCAAAACAATAACCTTAAAATTGCGGAACATCCAGATGCCGCCATGAATTCACCTAAATATGAAGGACTTCTCAATTCCCACTGGACACAAGATTATCCATATAACCAGCTATGCCCAAAAGATCCTATAAATAACAATTCATATAGTTATGCAGGATGTCCAGCCGTCGCAATGGGACAGATTATAAATTACTTACGCACGACACAAGAAACTCGTTTCACAGATGATGACGACTATGCACATCAATATGCAGGTCGTAATTATAATATTGACGACGACTATAAAACAATAGGATTCCCGTCATTCTCGCAGCTGAACATGATGTTAGATTCCGTTGATGCAGCTTTTCTGCGAGGCGAAGAACTTACCGACTTACAAGCAGCTGCTGTTATTTTTGCCTGCGGCACAGCATGTACACAAGTCTATACATCTGAAGGTTCCGGAACTTTCTATGTAGATCAGGCATTTGAAGCATACCAAAGATTCGGTTTTACCGACTGCGTGCTATTTCGTGAACCAGATTCTGTCATGTATGCTACACTAATATCTAATCTAAAAGACGGTTATCCGGCACACCTTGCTGTTGAAAATCCGGAAGGAACAGTAGGACATAATGTTGTTGTTGATGGATATCGCGGGGAAGACGGCAAGTTCCATATCAACTTTGGTTACGGAGGTACTTTGGACGATTGGTATGACATTCCAGATCCTAACTTTTATTACGGAATGACCAAGATGGAAGGAATTATACTTAATATTATTCCAACAATTTTCCCTTCTGACGTTAATGAATTATCAGACCAACAGTCATTAGAAATTTATCCTAATCCGGTTTCTGATGTTATTAATATCAAAAATCTTTCTTGTGAACAAACTGAATATTCCATTTACAATGTTATGGGACAAGAGGTAACCTCAGGTTTCTCACAAGGAACTATTTCCGTTGCAGGATTAAAAGAAGGGCTTTACTTAGTGCAAATTAAAGATGGCGTATTTTTTAGAACGACAAAATTCATTGTAAGAAGATAATACAACAAAAAAAGAGCGTACAAGTGAATTTTACTCATACGCTCTCTTTGATTTTCAATGGTTTAAAAGGTTATAAACCATTATTTTTTCTTAATATTCATCTTCGTGGAAGAAGAAGTCGTCTTTTGTTGGATAGTCTGGCCAAATATCTTCTATTCTTTCATATATCTCGCCTTCGTCTTCTATCTCTGTAAGATTTTCTATGACTTCCTGTTGCAAACCTACTCTTGTCGCCCATTCCAACAATTCGTCTTTTGTTGCTGGCCATGGTGCGTCTTCCATCTTTGATGCTAATTCTAATGTCCAATACATATCTTTATGGTTTTAAAATTCGGGCGCAAAATTACTATTTATCTACAAAATGTCAAGTGTTTTTTTGTAAAAAAAATATTATTTTTTATTTCTTTGGTTTCCAAGGCTTTTCGTCGACACCCGCATTTTTCATAAAAAGTCGGGAAAGTGTAAAAAAATAGTCTGAGAGTCTGTTGACAAATCTTCTCAAAACGTCGTCAACCTCATATTCTCTGCCCATTTCCACAAGTCGACGTTCCGCCCTACGACATACTGTTCTGCACACATGCGACCTCGACGCCAAGATATTGCCTCCTGGTATGATTAGAGTCTTCATCGGCTCCAATTGCGCATTAATAGCGTCAATTTCCGATTCCAAGAACAAAACATCATCGTCTGTCAGCTGAGGAATATATTTGACTATTGGCTGCTGGCTATTGGCTGCTGGCTCTAACGCGAGACAAGATTCAAGTATCAAAAGACAATTCTGTATTCTGTCCATTACTTCAATATGATGTTGTTCAACGCCTTCAGAATCGCTCAACACCGCGATGAACGCACTCAGCTCGTCAAAAGTACCGTACGCTTCCAAACGAACATCATCTTTATTTACACGTGTTCCGCCTATCAGTGATGTCGTGCCTTTATCTCCTGTTTTTGTATATATTTTCATTTTTAGTCTATTGTTTAAAGTTAATAGTTTATAGTAGTTTTTAAAGTTAAGAGTTTTAAGTTTATTACAGTTCAACAATCTTTATTCAAAATTCCAAAGTTCTAAAGTTCCAAAGTTCTAAAATTTTAATATAAAGTGTTGTACCTCTTTTCTTTTCATTTTAAAAAGAAGTCCGAAACGATAGCAGTCGATACTTAATGTTATCTCATCGTCATTTACCATCTCGTTCCATTCTCTTTCATTGCTTTTTGAACGATGAATATCATATTTTATAATACATTCATCATCTTCAAGAAAAACATCTTTCTTTGATAACAAAAAAGAATTCAATTTATTGTTCAACTCATCTCTCCAATTTTCATGAGTCATATTATCCAATACTTCTTCATAAAAATTAAAGACGAAAGGAGAATGTAACCTGAATTTTCCTTGCGCCTTTAATCTATATTTTAAATAAGATGTTAGCATTGAACTTTGAACTTTGAGCCTTGAGCTTTGAACTTTGAACTTTGGTTCAAAAGCCTTAGTTCAAAGTTCTTATCTCATTTCACGTTTTCCACCGACTTAATCTCCGGAAGAATGCTTTTTATGGTTTTTTCTATTCCGTTTTTCAACGTCCTTGAGCTATGAGGGCAATTACCGCAAGCTCCTGTAAGTTCCACCAGAACAACCATATCATCGGTAAGGTCTACAAATTCCACCCCACCTCCGTCAGCTGCGAGATAAGGTTTAATCTGAAGAAGAATGTTCTTTATCTTTTGAATTAATTCCTGTTTTTCCATTATTTATTTAGCTTTGAGCTGTGAGCAATGAGCAGTGGGCAAGAACACACAAATGCTCATTTCCCGCAGCTCATAACTCATAGCTTATTAAAACATTTCCACGATTTTCTTTGCCAATTTCTCGAAAGCTGCTGCCACTGGAGAGAATCCGTTGAACGAGAACGGCGTTCCTTTGTCGTTAGCTTCAGAGATGTTCTCATCGATAGGAATCTGCGCCAACAACGGCATATCCAATTCCTTAGCGAAGTCTTCGCCTGTATTTTTACCGAAGATATAATATTTTTTCTCAGGCATATCCGATGGAGTGAAATAAGCCATATTTTCTATCAATCCTAAGATCGGCACGTTAACACCTTCATGACGGAACATATTCGCTGCGCGGCGCACGTCGGCGAGTGCCACTCTCTGAGGCGTTGTCACAATGACAGAACCCGACAACGTAAAATTCTGAGCGAGACAAAGTTGAATGTCGCCTGTTCCTGGAGGCATATCTACTACCAAGAAATCCAATTCGCCCCAATCGGTATCTAATAAAAGTTGACTTAACGCATTAGATGCCATAGGTCCGCGCCAGATAAGAGGCATTTCTTTATCAACCAAATGACCGATAGAAAGCATCTTAACACCATATTTCTCAATAGGAATCATATATGACTTACCGTCACGGTCGTAACCAAGCGGACGTGTCTCCTCATTACCGAACAAGACAGGAATTGAAGGTCCGTAAATGTCTGCGTCGAGCAAGCCCACCTTCATACCTTGAAGAGCAAGACCGATAGCAAGGTTGACAGCTACCGTCGATTTACCAACACCGCCTTTACCCGAAGCGACGGCGATGATATGTTTTACTTTAGATAATGCATTCTCTTGAGAGGCAGCAACAATATCAATTTCAATATCACCGAAGGCACCTTTTAACATCTGTGTCGCAGTGTCGATAAGAATCTGATTCTTCTCGTCATCGACTTTCTCAAACAAAAGACGAAAACGAATTAAGTTATCTTTTAATTCAATATCGTCAACCATTTTCAAGTTGATGATATTGTCGCCTTTAGGAAAATAGACCACTTCCTTCAAGACTTCAATAAGTTTACCTTTGTCTGGTATCATATCTGTATATACTTTTTATTTATTACAAAAAAAATCTTCCGTTGCTTTATTAAAACCTTCCGGATCATCAACATGAATCCAGTGACCTGATTCAGGTAATGTCACCATTTCATAATTCGGAAAATGATGTCTCATGACTTCATAATCTTTGTCGATGATATAATCCGATTGACCGCCTCTTACGAATAATGTCGGTCCGTCGTAATGATATTTTTCGTCAAAGCCTTTTCCTATCTCAGCTATATTTTTAGCGATGCCATCTAAATAAGGTTTCCATCTGTAACCGTTCTCATGGCTATATGAAAGATTCTTCAACAAGAAAAGGAGAAGGCGTCTTTCATAATTCTCCTTAGCCAATTCCGCTTCGACATCAGAGCGATGTTCAACTTTAGAGAGGTCTATTCTCGACATAGCGGAAATAAAACCTACATGTTCCATAGGATGATCGAAAGCTCGCGGACTTATATCTAAGATTTCCAATTTCTCAACCATATCGGGATAATCGAAAGCAAGACGCATCGCAATCTTACCTCCCATGCTATGACCCAAGAGATAACAACTTTTTATGTTTTCCTCGTCAATCATCTGCTTTATGTCACCCGCAAGAACATCATAATTGAAAACGTCAGAATGAGGCGACTGTCCATGATTTCTTACATCAGGAACCAAAACATAATATCCAAGTTCTGCGAAACGCTTTCCAAAAAAATCCCAGTTCTCAGAGACACCCAACAAACCGAAAATGACTACAATAGGCTTGTTCTTTGGATCTCCGTACTTTCTGTAAAATAATCGCATAGTTAAATTAGTTTACAATTTACAATGAACAATGTACCGTTAATAGTTAATAGTTACATCATAAATTTAAAATATTCGGGCAAAGATAACATTTTTTTTAAAATAATCAGAACGTTTTCCTCATTAAGAAGGTTTAAATCTTATCTTTGCAATATAAACACCAACCGTTGACTGTTGACTGTTGACTAAATTTAAAATATGAGAATCGTAATACAAAGAGTCTCCGAAGCATCGGTGAGTGTTGCCGGAGAAGTTATTTCAAAAATTGAAGAAGGAATGTTGATTTTGTTAGGAATTGAAGACGCCGACACCGAGGAAGACGTGGAATGGCTTTGCAATAAACTGACGAAACTGCGTATCTTCTCCGATGAGAACGACGCCATGAATCTCGACATCAACCAAATTGAAGGTTCATTCTTGGTGGTAAGTCAGTTTACGCTTCATGCCATGACGAAAAAAGGCAACCGCCCGAGTTTCATAAAAGCCGCTCGTCCCGAAAAAGCTATTCCTCTTTACGAGACATTCCTAAAACGACTTTCCTTCATCTCAGGCCGTCCCGTTCAATGCGGAGAATTCGGTGCCATGATGGAAGTGGCTCTCGTCAATGACGGTCCGGTAACGATAATTATGGACACGAAAAACAAGGAATGAAGAATTGAAAACTGAAAATTGAAAGTTAAAGATTGTAATACATTAAGCTTTAAACCTTAAACAAAAAATTATTACTTTTGCAGTATGGAAACAAAGAGACAACAAAAAATATCAAAGCTCCTCATGAAAGAGTTGAGCGAAATTTTTCAAAGAGAAATAAAATCGAGAGGTAACGTGATGATTTCCGTTACTAAAGTAAACGTCACAACAGATATGTCGTACGCACGCGTATATCTCAGCATTTTCGGACCTAAACAGGAAGAGAAGAAAAAGGTCGTCGAAGAAGTCAACGGAATGTCGAGAGGAATACGTAAGATGTTAGGCGACAGAGTAAGATTCCAACTGAGAATAATCCCCGAACTTCAATTCTTCGAGGACGACTCCTTGGATTATATCGAAAATATCGACCATCTGCTGAAGGATTGATGGCTAATGACTAATGGCTAAAGGATTTTGCTAATTGTTAATTGTTAATTGAGACTTCCAGTATTCATAGCGCAACGTTATCTACTCGCGAAGAAAAGCCACAACCTTATTAATATCGTGACATGGATCTCGATAATAAGTATTTGTGTAGCAACTTTCGCTATGATATTCGTCTTGTCTGTTTTCAACGGTTTCAACGTGGTGATCTCCGACATGATTCACCAGTTCTCTCCCGACTTGAATATACGTCCCGTCAAAGGCAAGACGATAAACATCAACGAATTCCCTATAGAGAAAATTAAAGATATTGATGGTGTCGATTACGTATTCCCTACCATAACTGAAGACGCATTGTTCAAGAACTCAAACAAACAGCAGATCGGTCAGGTCAAAGGCGTTCCTGATGACTACAACATGATCTCAAGAGTTAGAGGAACAATATTAAACGATACAACTTTCACCATAAGTAATGACAATTACAACTTCGGAATTCCGGGTGCAGGAATGGCTTATTTCTTAGGCATCAATATCTATCAGCCTTTTTCATCAGTACAAGTATATGTCCCTAAAAGAGGGAACGCCTCATCATTCAGTCTCGAAAACAGTTTCAGCAATGGAAATCTATTAGTCACGAAAGTCTTTTCCACGCAACAAGAAGTTGATGAACGACTTGTACTCGCACCATTTACGTGGTTGTCAGATCTTATGGAATACGACGGACTCGCCACTGATGTGGAAGTTTTTGTGAACGACAACGGGCAACGGACAACAGACAACAGACTGTTAAAAAGTATCAAGAAAGAAATCAAGAATATTCTTGGTGAAGGTTATAAGGTGCAGGATCAGTATGAACAGCAGGAGACGTTATATAAGATGATGAAAGCCGAGAAACTTGCGGTTTATCTTATACTTACGTTTGTCTTGATCATGGCGACTTTCAACGTCATTGGTTCGTTGAGCATGCTGATTATCGACAAAAGGAAAGACATCACCTTGCTCAAGGCGATGGGTGCCGACACTAATTTAGTGAAGAAAATCTTCATCAACGAAGGACTTCTAATCTCCGTCGTCGGTGGTGTTTTAGGATTGATAGTAGGGATTATCGCTGTTTTGATACAACAGCATTTTGGCATCATACGACTTGGCAATGGAGAAGGCAACTACATCATCGACGCATATCCGGTTGCCTTGGAGATGGCAGATGTCATCTTAGTTTTCGTCACGATAACGATAATTGGAAGCATCGCATCATTCTTCACAGCTAACAAGTCGATAGAAAAAATGGAAGACGTTTCATTAAATGCGAGATAACATCTTCGTCAACTCCACAAACTCCGCCACCGAAAGCTGTTCTGGTCGTTTGTTGAAAATCTCGTCTTGGATTATCTCCTGAGGTATCAGACTTCTCAATGAGTTCCGCATCGTCTTTCTTCTCTGGTTGAAAGCCTGCTTCACGACAGTTACAAACAATTTTTCATCGCAATCTAACTGCGTCACATCGTTGCGTCGCATCCTTATCACAGCCGACTTCACTTTTGGCGGAGGATTGAAGACATTCTCATGAACCGTGAAAAGATACTCAATGTCATACCACGCCTGCAACAAAACACTCAATATTCCGTATGTCTTGCTTCCCGGTCCGGCAGCGATCCGCTCAGCGACTTCCTTCTGTATCATGCCGACAGCCTCATCAACTTGGTTTCTGTATTTCAAGACCTGAAAGAAAATCTGACTGCTGATGTTATACGGGAAATTACCGATGACGCCTATCTTCTCTGAAGCGAACTTACTTAAATCAGTCCTCAAGAAATCGCCATGTATGAGATGTTCTCCCAACTGAGGGAAGGCGTTCTTCAGATATTCTATCGATTCTGTGTCAATCTCAACGACACGCAATTTCTCTAAATTATCCTCGATGATATATTGCGTCAAAACGCCCATGCCAGCACCGACTTCAACAATAACGTTAACGTCATCAGACATAGCATCGACGATATTTCTCGCGATATTCAAATCCGTAAGAAAATGCTGACCTAAAGCCTTCTTAGGTCTCACCAAATTATTATATGATTGATTCATCGTTAATTATCAATTGTTAACTATTAATTGTAAATTGTTAATTGTAAATCGCGAAGCCGCCTATACGCATTACGAGCCTGCGCCACATAGACGCTCGCCGTATATTCATCGATAATCTTGGCGTAGCATTCCATCGCTTCATCCTTATTATCTAAAAATCTCTCCAACAAAACAGCGTCTTTCATCAGCGCGTCGTCTGCCATATAGCTGTCGGCATATCCTTGATAGACGCGTTTATATAAACTATCCGCCAAATTATATTCCTGATTTTCAACTGCTATCTGCGCCTTACGCATCAGGAGATAAGGCATACTGACTTCATTAGGATTATATATGTTTATCGAGTCAAGCATCTGATTTGCGATCTCGTAGCGTTTCTGATAAATGTAGAAATCTGCTTTTGCGAGACGTTGCAATGCGATAGTGTCGTATTCTAAATTATCAGAAATGACGAGCGACAATGTCATGGCGTCGTTAGCTATGAGTTTCGATGTCGCTGATTTCAATATGTTTAGAACCGACAACGCCCAGTCGAATTCGCCTATATAATAACGAAGCTGAGCATTCTTAAAACGCGCTTCATGTCCTATAGGTTCTTCCTTCATCGACTTGTCAATCTGACTGTAAAGTAATGTCGCCTCCCATACTTCTTCCTTAAAAAGATAAATATCAGCGAGTTTCATCTTAAGTTTCGCCTTATTCAGCTTAGACAGATTCAAAGTCAAGGCATCGTTCAACAATGTTATCGCCTTCTCATTATCATCAAGTTTAAAGGCTAAAATCTCTGCACGTATAATTAATATAGGTACAGTCTTATCGTTGATGCCGAGTTCCAAACATTCGTTCTCTATTCGTTTCTCAAACCCGGAATAGAAGTCATAGTCTGAATTACCATCAATTTCAGATTTAACATACTGAACTTCTGTAAGTCCCACAACAGCTTCAGGATAATATGCACCCTCCTTCGATTTTTTAATAAGATAATCGTAAGCCGTAATAGCCACATCATATTGTTCGTTATCACGGGCTATTCTCGCAAGATATATGATGTCGTATTCTCTGTCATTCATACGTCTGTCTATCGCAATCTCCTGATTCAAAGCCATTTCATAATCTTTCATCTGAAGAGCGAACCACACTAAAAGTTCAGCAATCAATACATCTTCAGGTCTTTCCTGCGACTTTTTCAAAAGAGCGATACGCATGACGTCAGTAACTGAACCATCCATATCATATCTTATCATAAAAGAAAGTCTCGATTTAATGATTTCATAATCGTCGGGTTCTGTCTCAAGTTGAAGGAGATAATTTTCCGTAGCTTTTTCAAAATTCATCATCGACTGATAAGCTAAAGCCTTCTCCATATAAAACTTATAGTTCATCGACGAGATAGCTGAACCTCTGTCGTACAATATGATAGCATACTCATCGAAATCCTTCGAACGTAAAGTATTAGCCACCTGACTAAAAACATTCCTATCTTCAGGCAAATCGCCTATCATCTTTTTGAGATATTTATCAGCTTTTTCAGTCTCACCATTTTTCTGATAGACGTATGCGAGATTTATCTGAGCCTTCCATTTATTTGTCGTGTTGTCGCGTTTAATAAAAGACTTCAGACTTTTCTCAGCCTCTTCATAGTTTTCCAAAAAGAGCAGACACTCAATATATTGAGAAAAATAATGATAATAGTTATGTTGTAAATAAAGCTGATTATATAATTCGGCCGCCTTGTCGTATTCCTTGTTGTTATAGAAAGAACGTGCAAGTTGTTCATTCACCTGACGCTGAGGTTGCGCCGACTGGTCTTTACTCGTATTACGCTGAGGTAACGGCACCTGGGCCGACATCTGTTCCGCTGAAAAAAACAGCAAAGTCACGACAAAGAAAAACAACCGTGCAAGATACCTCATCTTTTATTATTGTTTTTCAAAACTTTTTATAAATTCACTCTGTTTCTCGAAACGATCTAAGAAATAATCCAACTTGGCGTTCAAAGTCTTGACAGCCTTTTCCTCGGAAGCGAGATATTCTTCTCTTTGCGTCTCATCATAAAGACCGTTCTCAAAATCATCCTTGAGGTCACTAAGTTGCGATTTGGAATAATCAATTTCTTCTTTCAACGGGATTCTCTCATCTTCATATTGCTGAAGATATGCGCGAAGAAGTTGCATCTCTGGTCGTGGGTTGTTATCATTCCTCAATTTCCCGTCAAATTCAATACAATCCTCGACAAGCTCATTGAAAGCGGTTTCTGTCTCTTGGTATTTCTTCTCAATCTTGGAAACCTGTTTTTCCATCGTATCAATACGTTTCATTGACGGCTCGTTATTACAAGCCATCAATGAACACAATATTAAAAAAACGCTTATTTTACTTAATAATCTCAAAGCCAGTATATTTTTGGAGTGCCTTAGGAACTCTGATTCCTTCTTCGCACTGGTTATTTTCCAACAATGCTGCCACTATACGAGGCAATGCCAATGCGCTGCCGTTGAGAGTGTGAACAAGACGAATATTACCGTCTTTATCTTTAAATCTGAGTTTCATTCTGTTAGCTTGGAATGTCTCGAAGTTAGAGACGGAACTTACTTCAAGCCAAAGTTCTTGCGCTGCCGACCATACTTCGTAGTCGTATGTCATTGCCGATGTAAAACTCATGTCACCGCCGCAGAGACGTAACACTCTGAAAGGAAGTTCGAGCTTACGTAACAAGTTGGCTACGTGTTCTTTCATTGCTTCAAGTCTTTCGTAAGAGGTGTCAGGGTGAGCAATCTCCACTATTTCAACCTTATCAAATTGATGCAATCTGTTGAGACCGCGCACTGTCTTACCCCAAGAACCGGCTTCGCGACGGAAGCAGTTGGAATAAGCCACGTTTCTCAAAGGAAGCTGATTTTCTTGGACTATCTTGTCGCGGAAGATATTAGTTACAGGCACCTCTGCCGTCGGGATGAGATACATATTATCCAAAGGCACTGCATACATCTGAGCCTCTTTATCAGGAAGTTGACCCGTTGCGTAAGCCGATGCCTCATTGACTAAGATCGGAGGTTGAATTTCGTAATAACCTGCTGCTATAGCTTCATCTAAGAAGAAATTGATGAGAGCGCGTTGTAATCTTGCGCCTGCGCCTTTATAGAATGGGAAGCCTGCGCCAGTCACCTTATTACCGAGTTCGAAGTCGGCGAGCTGATATTTGTTTAAGAGATCCCAGTGAGGGACAGCACCTTCATAAAGTTTCGGCAGCTCACCTTCTTGGCTTACGACGAGGTTGTCGGCAGCCGTCTTACCGCAAGGCACTTCTAAATTAGGGGTGTTAGGAATCTCGACGAGTTTGTTTTGAAGCTGAGTCTTTATCTCCTCTGCGCGTTCTGATAAAACTTTGGTTTTCTCTTTAAGTTCTGTGTTTCTCTTTTTGAGTTCGTTAGCTTCGTCGGCTTTACCTTGTTTGTAAAGTTCGCCGATTTTCTTTGCCAACGAGTTTGCTTCTGCGAGAGCCTCATCGTTTTCTTGTTGTACGGCACGACGTTCATCGTCAAGCTGAAGCACTTCATCTAATAATTCAAAGCGAGTAAAATTCTTAATACTCAATCGTTTGACAACTTCTTCTTTATGTTCTCTTATGTAAGATACTACTAACATGGTAAAAAAATTTTTATATGCAAAGATAAAAAAAAGTCTAAAGGCGAAAGTCTAAAGACGAAAGATTTTTTCAATGCACAATGCATAATTCATAATGCATAATTATTATGATGTATTCATTCAATTATGAATTAATTGTGATTGCTTATCATAATAATTTTTCGTTATAATGTAAAAATATCATAATAATTTTCCATTATAACATAAAAATATTATATATTTTAGTTTTTCAGATTCCATGTCAATAAAAAAAATCCCGGACTTCAATTGAAATTCGGGACTTTCTTATTTCGTTTTATGTATAACGATTATTCTGTTATTTCAGCTTGTACTGGGATAACTGAAACGTAAGAACGATCGTCTCTTCTCTTACGGAATTCTACGATACCGTCTGTGAGTGCGTAAAGAGTATGATCTTTACCGCAACCTACGTTTTCACCTGGATTGTGTTTTGTACCACGTTGACGGACGATGATGTTACCGGCGATAACAGCTTGACCACCGAAAACCTTTACGCCCAAACGTTTGCTATGGGATTCACGACCGTTTGATGAACTACCAACACCTTTTTTATGTGCCATAACTAATAAATTTTTTCGGGTTTGTTATTCAGTAATATTTTCAATGCTGATCTTTGTCAATTCTTGACGATGACCATTTAATGTTTGATAACCTTTTCTTCTTTTCTTTTTGAAAACAAGAACTTTGTCACCTTTAAGATGCTCAACAATCTTAGCATCAACTTTAGCACCTTCGAGGACGGGGGTGCCTACCCTTGTGCTGCCTTCATTTTCGATCAACAACACCTTGTCGAAAGTGATTGTGCCTTCGACTTCACCATTCAAACGATTGCAATAGATCTTGTCACCTTTGCTAACTTTGAATTGTTGCCCTGCGATTTCTACAATTGCGTACATTCTTTAAATTTAAGTTGAAATTATTTTCTAATTTTTCGGACTGCAAAAGTACTATTTTTTTTCATACAAAAAACATTGTGAAGAAAATTAATTTTTGATACTTTGAACGTTGAACATAGACCATTGAACCGGTTCCAAAGCCTTAGTTCAAAGTTTAAAGTTTTTTTCTTTACACCTTAATATTATAAAGCATATTTTTCTTACCTTTGCGAAATTGTACAGACAAGGCAATTCACGTCCGTACATATTTATTTTGTGCACAATTTAATTATAATACTATGATAGTATTCTTTGAAAATAAACAACGTAATATCATCGCTTTAGAAAGTAATGAACGTTTAAATCCTGAAACAGTTTCCAAATTAGTCTGGTTATTCGACGAAGCAAAACAGATTTTATCTCCAACTATCAAAGGTTATTTCTTCGGTCCCCGTAAGGAGATGATAACTCCATGGAGCACCAACGCGGTAGAGATAACCCAGAACATGGGCATCAGCGGCATCACCCGCATCGAAGAGTTCAAGCCAGTAGATGCCAACGACAATAGTTTCGACCCGATGCTTCAGGCAAAATATAAAGACTTAGACCAAAAATTGTTCTTCATCGACCGCAAGCCGGAACCTATAAAAAACATCGACGACATTGAGAGTTATAACATACAAGAAGGTCTGGCGTTAAGCGAAGAAGAAATATCATATCTCAAAGGCATAAGCGAGAAGATAGGTCGTCCGCTCACCGATAGCGAAGTATACGGTTTCGCCCAGGTCAACTCAGAACATTGTCGTCATAAGATCTTCGGCGGCACTTTCATCATCGACGGAGAAGAAAAGCCCGACTCTCTCTTCGCGCTCATCAAGAAGACTTCAAAAGAAAATCCTAACAGATTAGTATCTGCATATAAAGACAACGTCGCTTTCATCTTAGGTCCTAAGGTAGAACAGTTCGCTCCTAAGACACAACATCAAGCCGACTTCTTCCATATACAAGACATCGACACCGTCATCTCTTTGAAAGCTGAGACTCACAACTTCCCTACTACAGTGGAGCCTTTCAACGGAGCGGCTACAGGTAGCGGCGGCGAAATCAGAGACCGTCTCGCCGGCGGTAAGGGCAGCATCCCATTGGCAGGAACAGCAGTATATATGACATCATATCCTCGCACCGAAGAGAAACGCGAGTGGGAACAAGGCTTCGAAGAACGTAAATGGTTATATCAAGATCCAGCCGACATCCTCATCAAGGCTTCTAACGGTGCTTCCGACTTCGGCAACAAATTCGGACAGCCTCTCATCAACGGCAGTCTCCTCACCTTCGAACATCAGGAAGAAGGCAAAGAATTCGGATACGACAAGGTCATCATGCTCGCTGGCGGTATCGGCTTCGCAAGAAAAGACGACAGTCTCAAGGAAGATCCGGAACCAGGCGACCTCATCATAGTGTTAGGCGGCGACAACTACCGCATCGGCATGGGCGGCGGCGCAGTATCGAGTGTCGACACAGGACAATACAGCAACGCCATAGAACTTAACGCCGTTCAACGTGCCAACCCTGAGATGCAGAAACGCGTCGCTAACGTGGTACGCGCCATGACAGAATGTGGCGACAACCCTATACGCTCCATCCACGACCACGGAGCCGGCGGCCACCTCAACTGCCTCTCCGAACTCATCGACAAGAGCGGTGGCAAAATCAACGTCGACAAACTCCCAGTAGGCGACCCTACATTATCCGACAAAGAGATAATAGGCAACGAGTCGCAAGAAAGAATGGGACTCTTAGTCAATAAAGAAAATACTGAAATCATCAGACAGACAGCTCTCAGAGAACGCGCCCCTTATTTCTTAGTAGGTGAAGCCACCAACGACGAGCGTCTGCGTTTCATAAGAGAAGAAGGCGGCAACGCCATCGACCTCACCTTGTCGGACTTCTTCGGAAGCACTCCGAAAACCATAATGCACGACACCGACAAACCTTATCATTTCAATGATATTAAATACAAGAAAAAAGATTTCAACAAATATTTAGAGCAGGTACTTCAACTTGAAGCCGTAGCTTGTAAAGACTGGTTGACAAATAAAGTTGACAGATCTGTGACGGGACGCGTCGCCTTGCAACAATGTGCAGGACCGATACAGCTTCCTCTCAACAACTTAGGCATCAGCGCACTCGACTATCAAGGCAAGAGAGGTATAGGTACGGCCTTAGGTCACTCCCCGGTGGCAGCACTCGCCGACCCTGCAAAAGGCTCTCGCTTGGCAGTAGCCGAATCGTTGACCAACGTCATCTGGGCTCCTATAGAAGAAAACCTCAAAGGCGTCTCATTAAGTGCTAACTGGATGTGGCCAGCCAAAAACGAAGGAGAGAACACACGTCTCTACAAAGCCGTCAAAGCTCTCAGCGACATCTGCATCGAATTAGGCATCAACGTACCGACAGGCAAAGACTCCTTGTCGATGACACAGAAATATCCTAACGGACAGAAAGTAATGTCGCCAGGAACAGTCATCGTGACAGCAGTAGGCGAAGTGTCTGACATACGCAAGACAATAAAACCTGTAGTTCATCAAGACAATGAAACTGAGTTGTTATACATCGACTTCTCAAAGGGCGACTTCCAATTAGGAGGCAGCAGCTTGGCTCAGGTGTTAGACAAAATCGGCAACGACACTCCTGACGTTAAAGACCCTGCATATTTCAAAAATTGTTTCAACACCATACAGAAACTCATCGAAGAAGGTCTCATCATCGCCGGTCACGACGTATCGGCAGGCGGCTTGATCACAACATTATTGGAAATGACATTCGCCAACTGTGAAGGCGGCTTGAACATCAACCTCTCAGAATTTAAAAACAACGACCTTATCTCGGTAGCTTTCAGCGAACAACCTGCCGTCGTTATTCAAATCAAAGACAATAAGGCAAAAGAGATTCTCAAAGACAACAATATAGATTTCATCGTAATAGGTAAGCCTCAAGACAAACATGAGATCACGTTGAAGAAAGATAGAGACAAATATAGTTTAGACATCAACGCTTTACGCGACGTATGGTATAAGAGCTCATATCTTTTAGACATAAAACAAAGCGGTAAAGCTAAGGCAACAGAACGTTTTGAGAATTATAAGAGACAAGACTTGCGATACGACTTCAGCAACAAGTTCACCGGTAAGGCAGCCGACCTCGGCATTGATATGCACCGTAGAGAACCTTCTGGAGTCAAGGCAGCCATCATCAGAGAGAAAGGCGTGAACGGCGACCGTGAGATGGCATACGCCCTATACCTTGCAGGTTTCGACGTGAAAGACGTTCACACCACCGACTTGATAAACGGAAGAGAAGACCTCAGCGATGTCAACATGATAGTGTTCGTCGGCGGATTCTCCAACTCCGACGTATTAGGATCGGCAAAAGGCTGGGCCGGAGCTTTGTTATACAACGAAAAAGCACGTACCGCGATAGAGAACTTCTATGCACGAAAAGACACCCTCAGCCTCGGCGTATGCAACGGATGTCAGCTTATGACAGCCTTGAAACTCGTATATCCAGATCATGAAGAACATCCGGTGATGCTGCATAACGACTCACATAAGTTCGAATCTAATTTCGTCAACGTAGATATTAATCACAGCAACAGCATAATGTTGTCGTCATTAGAAGGACGTCGTCTCGGCGTATGGATAGCTCACGGCGAAGGCAAGTTCAACTTCCCTTATTATAAAGACAAATACAATATCGCTATGAGTTACAGCTTCGACGAATATCCTGGTAACCCTAACGGAAGCGACTGGAACGTAGCGGCTATATGTTCTAACGACGGACGTCATCTCGCCATGATGCCTCACATCGAACGCGCCTTCTTACCATGGCAATGGCCTTATTATCCGGAAGGAAGAAAAGACGATGAGGTAGCACCTTGGATTGAAGCTTTCGTAAACGCATTTAACTGGATTAAAAATAATAGATGATGAATAAGTCTGTAAAATTAGGAATACAAGGCAGACCCGACGTACCTCCAAGATTATTCGACCTTGTACCTCGCTATATAGAAAAATACGGATATAAAGATTGTCTCTTCGCTGGTAAGGTCAATAAGCAATGGGTGAAATATGATGGAAAGAAATTCTACGAGATAACCAATTCCATCAGTTACGGACTGCTGAAACTTGGCGTTAAAAAAGGCGACCGCATCGCTCTTATCGCCAACAACGCCCCCGAATGGAATATGATAGATTTCGCCATCCAGCAAGTAGGCGCAATATGTATCCCGATATATCCGACCATCAGTCACGACGATTATAAATACATCTTCAACCACTCTGAAGCAAGTATAGCGTTCTTTACTAACAAACACTTATATAGTAAAGTCGCCGACATTATCGCCGACATACCGACGATAAAAGAGACCTACCTCATCAGAGCGAGCGAAGACATGAAGTCGTTGCAAGACCTCATCGACCTCGGCAACGACAACAAAGACGTTGACACCTTAGAGGCGAGAAAGGCAGAAGTGAAAAACGAAGACGTGGCGACGATAATATACACTTCGGGGACGACGGGAACTCCAAAGGGCGTGATGCTCACTCATCGTAATATCTTGTCTATAGTGGAATATCTATGTCCGCTCTATCCTATTGACGAGACTCACGACGCACTGAGTTATCTGCCGTTATCTCACATCTATGAAAGAGCTGTCCAATATTGCCACATATATCTCGGATGCACCACTTATTATGTAGATAACATCGGAGCCATCATCGACACCATGGCGGAGGTGAAACCACAACATTTCACATCGGTGCCTCGTCTCATAGAAAAAGTCTATCACACTATAGTTCGCAAAGGTCATAAACTAACCGGCTTCAAGAAGACGATATTCTTCTGGGCGTTACGACTCGCAGAACGTTACGACGAGACCAAGAAACATAACGGATGGTTCTATCTGCAGAAACTGAAGATAGCCGACAAACTAGTCTTCAAGGAATGGAGAAAGGTATTCGGTGGCAACCTCAAACTCATCATCTCAGGCGGCGCAGCGATCCAGCCTCGTCTCACCAAGATATTCACAGCAATAGGAATACAGTTATCCGAAGGTTACGGATTGACGGAGACTTCTCCTGTGATAGCATCCAACAGCCTGACGTTAGGTAAACTTAAATCTGGAACCGTCGGCGTGGTGATGGACAATCAAGAAGTTATGATAGCCGAAAACGGCGAGATCCTCGTCAAAGGTCCTAATGTGATGCTCGGCTATTATAAGGATGAAGAGAAAACAAGAGAAGCCATCGACGAAAACGGATACTTCCATACCGGCGACAAAGGCTGCTTCGATGAAGACGGCCTCCTGAAAATCACCGGTCGTATCAAGGAGATATTCAAGACTTCCATGGGTAAATATGTCAGCCCTGTTCTTATCGAAAACAAGATCAAGGAATCTCCGTTCATCGGCGAGATGTTGGTCATTGGCGAAGGACAGAAGTTCGCGGCAGCTCTCATATATCCTAACTTCGAACATCTGAAGTCGTGGTGTAATATCAAAGGCATTCCTTATACCACTGACGAAGAGATGATTCAAAGCAAAGACATCATCATGCGTTTCCGTAAGGAGATAGACAAATATAACGCTACGTTGGGCGACTACGAACAAGTCAAGAAGTTTGAGCTTATCGCCAAGGAATGGACGATAGAATCGGGTGAGATGACAGCAAGTCTGAAGCCACGACGCAGCAAGATCATGGCGAACTATGCCGACTTGGTTGAAAAGATTTACGCGGAATAAATCATGACATTCGAGCAGATAATATCTGATATTAAAAAAAGGAACTTCTCCCCTATCTATTTTCTGATGGGAGAAGAACCTTTTTTCATTGACAGCATCAGCGACGAATTGGAAAACGGCATCCTCGATGAGGCAGAACGTTCTTTCAATCAAATCATTTTATATGGAAGTGATGTCAACGCCAACGACATCATGACACAGGCCCGCGCCTTCCCAATGATGGGAGAACATCTCGTCGTGATAGTGAAAGAAGCACAGAACGTAAAAGACATCGAAAGCATCGCTGATCACTTAGACAAGATACCTCCTACTACGATATTGGTGATTTGCTATAAATACAAAAAATTAGACAAACGTAAGTCGCTCGCAAAACAAATCGACAAGAAAGGCGTGCTCTTCGAATCGAAGAAACTTTACGACAACAACATTCCCGACTGGATTGTAAAATATCTCGCTTCAAAAAAATATAGCATCACGCCAAAAGCAGCTCAAATGCTATCCGACTTTATCGGTAACGACCTCCATAAGGTAAGAAACGAACTCGAAAAACTGATGGTGGCAGTACCCAAGTCGAAGAAAATTGACGATTCCGACGTAGAATATAATATAGGTATATCGAAAGACTTTAACGTATTTGAGCTTCAGAAAGCCATCGGTGCAAAAGACCTGTTGAAGGCGACACAGATAGTAAATTACTTCGGCGACAACCCTAATGATAATCCTATCTTCATGACTATCGTCGTCCTTTACGGTTACTTCACAAAATTATTGAAACTGCATTTCTCCAAAGACAAAGACAAGAACACACTCGCCACCATGCTTGGCGTGAATCCTTTTTTCGTAAACGACTATATAAGCGCGGCACGTAACTTCCCATGGACAGACTGCATGAGATGTATAGAAATACTCCGCGATTTCGACCTAAGAGCGAAAGGATATAACAGCAGTTCCGACATAACACAAAAGGAACTTTACAGGGAGATGATATGCAGGATAGTGTCTTGAGTTTTCAACTTTCAATTTTCAACTTTCAATTTTCAACTTTCAATTAAAATAAAAGGTGCCACTCATCATGAGCAGCACCCTTTAATTATGCATTTTGAATTATGCATTATGAATTATTTTTCACGTCTTTTAAGTCCGTATGCTAATCCCATACCGGCGAGTAACAACAAACCTGAGCCTAAAGGTGCACTTTGGTCTGTATACATTCCCATGCCCGGCATTCCTGGAAATACAATGTCATCTGCCGAACCGTCACGATATTGACCACTTGGTGTTGTTGAGAAGAAACCGTCAGTAGCTTGAGTATTGTCAAAATATTGTGCATTTGCACCCAATCCTAATACTATTACGAGTGATAATGTTACTAATACTTTTTTCATTTTTATTCTTTTATTTTTCTGGCTTCGAGCCTTGAGCCATGAGTTATGAGCGTTTCATGCTTGCCCATTGCTCATCGCCCATTGCTCAGAGCAATTTATTCAACAACTATCTTTTGTACCTTAACTCCGTTTTCGTCTGTCATTCTGATGATGTAAACGCCAGCTGCGAAATCTGACGTTGAGATGTTTGCCGATTCAGCGACATTGTATTCTGCCACAGGACGACCAGTCACGTCATAGACGCTGACAACGCCTTGTCCTTCGATATTGTAGATATACATCATGCCGTTGTTGATGAACGCGAAGTTTTCGTTATCACCGTCATTGCTATTAGACATAGCTAACTTGATGATGAAACGTTCAGCGTTGTCATTTGATGTTGCCATGAATGTGTAGTCTTCGATGAGCAAGTTTGTCTCAACGCCAGTGAAACGGTCGACGAGTGTCATCATTGCGTATTCGCAGTTCTGTGCTTCTGCGCCGATTGTATATTCACCCATTGTTGCAGCCTTGAATGATACAGGAATCTCTGTAACGTCTTGTTCCATCATAGCGATTGCATAGTTCTTGTTATTAACTGGAACAAACACCATAGGAATTTCAGCGTTACGGTGTTCTATCTTATCCAAACCTACACCTTCGTTAAATGAGACGTAAGCCACGTCGTTATAGTTAGAGTTAGAAACGTTAACAGCTATTACACCATTATCCGCTGTATTTCTCTTTGAAATTGCAGTTGGATTAATGACCAATGTACCTCCTTTAGCATTTGCCTTGACGAGAACAGACTCCATCGGAGCGATTGCAGAGCCTGATGTCTTTGCGACAAATCCACCATTAGCTGAGATTTCATAGAAACCGCCTGCGAGTTCTACATCAGGAATCATGTTGGCATTTGTAATGTTATGTGAGAAAGGATTACCAATCATGTTGAAACCAGCGAGAACATTGTTTTCTGTATAGCTAAGAGGGAATTGTACGTCACTTACGTTAAAAGCACCTTTCAACTCTACTGTTACGTCATCAGTGTTTGCATAAAGATAGCCGCGACCTAATTCTAATGTTTCATAATCGTTTTGATCATCATCATAATAATTCCACATCATTGTTGGTTCATCAAAACGATAAAGGTCGTGAGTGCCAGCAGTTGCTTCTGGGATAACAGCGTTAGCGATAGGAGTGCTGATTGTTCCCCAGTATGACTGACCGCCTTTGAACGACTTCTTAGCGACACCATTGATTGTTTGAGTATGATAAATCTGACCGCCGTTAAGTTCTACATTACCATTAACGACAACATCACCTGCAAGAGTTACGACAGGAGCTTCATAGCCTTCATATTTACAAGCGTCTAATGCGAAAGATTTGGTTCCGTCAATATTAGCTTGGATTGTTGAATTGCTGATGTTAACCTTACCGCTGTTGTTTGAAAGAACGTATGAATCTTGGTATTGTTCTATCCATTTATCCAAGTAAGTACCGTCCAATGTCATGTTCTCGACTTTGAGGTCAGCGTAGTTTTGAACGAGGATATAGAACTTGTCAGCTGCTTCTTCTGCTACGTTCAAACCGCCGTTTTTCAAAGTGACAGTGTTACCGGCGAGGATTTGGAAACCGTTAGATTCTGTTCCTGTTGAACCTACTGGTTCTGTGAATGAGTAAGTCTTTCCGTTGAAGTCGATTGTGACATCTTTGTCGATGACGAGACCAGGACCTTGGGTATTGTTAGTGATAGTGATGACATCACCATCCTCTGCTGCGTTATAAGCATCCTGAAGAGAACCATATTTCAGATCCCCGACTTTTGCTACAGAGTAGAAGTGGATTTCTAAATCATAATGTTGTTCAGGAATAAAGGTCAAAGTATTATCGTCAGAGACAAAATTCAAAATTCTTTGCGATTCATGATCATAAATTCTATACTCGATGAGATCGTTCTTCTGGCCTTGCAACATTAAATAGAATACTTCATCATATTCATCCAAGAAAGCCTTGCCGCGAAGTTCTTCTCCACAGAATGCGCCTAACTCAATATTCGCACCGACATTGGTATCGTCTATGCTGAGTACTATTGTAGACGAAGTGTTTGTTTCGTATGTCACTGGTTTTCCCCAATGGGATTGATACTGTGCAAATGCACTGGCACAAAGTGCAATAAATAAAGTTAAAACTGTTAGTCTTTTTTTCATTTGTTTGATTCTGAATTTTTAAGTTTTTAATATTATTAATTTTATTTAACTTTCGTTTTCAGTTTCGAGCCGTGAGCCGTGGGCACTTCGACAAGCTCAGTGACCACAGTCCACAACCCTCAACTAATCATTCATCATTAATTTTCAGTTTTCAATTTTCAACTTTCAATTCGTCAGACGCACCAATTACATATTGTTTATTTCCAAAGGTGTAATGTGTCACGTCTCTACAAAAATTTTCAATTTTCAAATTTCAACTTTCAATTACTTAACGATGAGTCTGCAATTTTGTACGTTGCCGTTATTAGTAATTCTGATTACGTAAATACCCGCTGTTTCAAGAGCGTCGATAGTATCAACATTTTGGTATTCGGCAATCTTGACTCCGAGTGCGTTGAACACTTCAACAATGTCGCATACAGATCCAAGATTTACTTCTCTACCTGTTGTTGTTGGGTTAGGATAGATGTTGACTTCACTCATTGCAGACTCACCGATACCTGTAGTTCCGCGTGAGAGTAAGTATGGATTACCTATCGAACCTACGACTGCATCATTCGAATAGTTCATTCTGTTGTTGAGATCGTGCTCTTCGCCTGTTGCGAGGTCGTAGCATTTGAATGTCATCTCTTCAACCTCTTCACCGTGGATTGTGAGGAAGAACATATAAGCGTCTAACGATTCGATATAGACTGGACGTGCGCTGCCGCGTACTTCACCGCCTACGAATGCCGCTACTTCATAGTCGCCACCTTTAACATCAAGCACCGCTACCATTGTCATATTGTTCGCATATTGCGATGAAGCCGGTACCCAGTAGTTGTTCTCTGATGTGATGTTCGCTTTCACAGCCTCTCTTGTAGAAGGATATGAATATGTGAATGTTCCAGCAATGCTTCTCTGATACATATAACCCTCTCCTGGATTCATCGATCTGAGGTTACCATACCATCTGCCATCTTTATATTCAGCGAATTGATCTCTTGACTTAATGTAGTCACCTTCTTTTGCAAAGCCTGAGAACACTGTTCCTACATTTACAGGCTCGCTCAAAGGATAACCTAAATAGTTCCAGTTCACTTCCAATTCGATAGGATAGTGTGTCGGATCTACAACCGCTCCTGTAAGCTGTATTGGAAGAGTTTCTCCGCTTGCGAGGCTTGTGTTGACTTTATACATATCGGTCACTGATGTAGCACGAAGATTACCTGACCAGGATTGTTCTTCTGTGTTATAATTAGTGAATTCATTTTGATTCTTGATCTGTACACCGTATGCGCCCAATCCGTTCTTCAGCTGTGCAAGGATGTCTGAACCTGTATTACCTTCTACATAATGTGAAACCCAGTTCCATTTTGTTTCAAATGTGATAACCTGAGCAGGGGTTACTTCCCATACGTTTGCCGATGTCTCAACTGCACCATAACCATCAGCGCAGAAGTTTGTATGACCGCCTGTTTCTGCTGCGTTGTCCTGTGGATTGAAACCATAGAACGTACCACCGTAAATTTGAACTTCAGCCGAACCGTCATTATAGTTAGCGTCAATACAGTTGATCATGTATGTTGCGCCGTAGTCACTCTCATTGACTTTGAACTCACCGCCTTTGATTGTGAGTAAACCTTTCGTTACTGAAGCGACTGTTACTGTACCTGTATAAGTACCGCTTTCTATTGTGAGGTTACCTGCTGATGAACCGTCTGATGCTCCGAGGATGAAGTTATAGCCTGTAGTGTTCATCTTGCCGTTCTTAATAGTGACGTTCGCACCGCCTTGGATACGGATAGCTGGTGTTAACGAACCTTCAACATCTTTTTCTGCAAAGTCGAAGTTGATATTGCTGTTCTTATAGTCTTCATCGCTGTCAACAAGTAGGGTTGTGTTTCCAAGATCGATTTCCTTGAGCAATGTCACAGTCATAACATGATCTGCATTCTCATTATACTTACGGGCTGCCACAGCTTCTTCAAGTGTTGCATAACCTACTTCGTTGGTGTAATAATTTCCAGATTTATGTTGCTCATCAACGTAAGCTACAGCGTCTACCATTGTCCACAATTCTTCAACAGCATCATATTTGAGAGCCTTCTCTTTTTGAGCCATCACTTCAAATGGATAGAATTGGTGGAGAATGTCATCGTTGAATGTACCGTCGTTGACGATGATATTCTTTGTATTCTGTCCCGAAGCGTTGAAGATCCATGGTGAGCCGTTGCTTAATGTACCGACATTTTCAAGTATGAATTTACCACCGTTGACAGTTACTTTTTCATCGTCATTAGAATAAATCAAACCTCTACCATTACCTCCAACATTGAGTTTATAATTACCGTTATTGATTGTGATACTACTGCCGTCATATTGAAATACTAATGAATATACTTCAACAGCATTGTCAATCCACATGGTACCTGTTTTTTCTTCAGAGTTATCCTCGATTGTAAGATTAGCCTCGTTTTCTGTTGTTATCATTCCATGCACATAATTAACTTCTAACTCTTCTCCTAATATAGCTTTTACCATATAGCCGTTTAGGTCAATAGTTATAGTTTTGCCATCAACATTAATGAAAGATCTAAATTGACCATCGCACATTTGTTCAGCATCTTCATAGCCTAATTCAATATCTTTCAAAACAACAATTTCATCACCATCTTGTGCCTCATCGATAGCTGCCTGGAGTGATTCGTATTTAGTCTCACCGATAGCAGCGACGTAATCACATGGTTTGAGGTAATATTTACCGTCTCCATAAGCTACTTTATAATCATCAAATGTTGTTGTTACAGTAGAACCTTCTGGAGCTGTAAGTGTAGCGTCTGTTGCTGTGAGAACATATTTCGCATATTGGCTTGATGATAATGTACCAACTGTGTTAGCGCCTTCGAAGTTGAAAGTCTGTACTCCTGAATAACCTGAACGTTCATAAATATTAATTGTTGTGATTTCACAGTTCTTGAGGTTGATGGTCTTTGAAGCGTAGTTCTGAATGTAAAGACCATTGGTTACATTTGTCATTGTGACATTTTCGAGAGTTGCGGTTGTGCCATATACCCAGTGGAAACCGTAGTTGCCGCCATCAACAGTAACGTTCTTAACCACGACTGTTGGGGTTGACTTGTTAGCGTACAAGAAACCGTAACTGTAGTTGTTTACAGTACAGTTTTCAACAGTAATGCTCTTAATTCTGTCTGTTTTAATAGCATAATACGTACCATTAACGAAGTTCACGTTCTTAACGGTCATCGCTGTAGAAGTACCAGAAACTGCGATATTACCAGTGTATTCGAAATTAGCACCATCAATTGTCAAACTCTTGCTGATTGTCACGTCTTCCGTTACATTAGCGATGAGTGTTACTGTCTTGCCTGCTGTCGCTGCTTCTACTGCTGCTGCTACTGTCTTGTATTTTACTTCACCTACTTGAGCTACATAAACGCCTTCTATAACTTCATAGCAATCGCCGTGTTCGCATTCTATTTTCTCTGCCATGTAGCCTTCAGCGCAGAAGTTTGTACCTGCACCCTCAGCAGCGTTGTTTTCAGGATTGAATTGGTGGAATTTACCGCCATAAATTTCAACATTTGCTGAATCATCATTATAGTTAGCGTCTATACAGTTAATCATATATGTTGCACCATATTCGCTGGCATTAACTTTGAACTCGCCACCGTTGATTTTGAGTAAACCTTTTGTTACAGAAGCCACTGTTGTAGTGCCGTGGAATGTACCGCTTTCTATTGTGAGGTTACCTGCTGAAGAACCGTCTGATGCGCCGAGGATAAAGTTGTAGCCTTCTGTGTTCATGTTACCGTTCTTCACTGTGACATTTACATTACCTTGGATACGGATAGCTGGGTTTGCTGAACATGTAACTTCTAATCCGCCGAAATCGATTGTAACGTCTCTTTCAACAACAGCAGTAGATGTTATCTTATGAGCTTTGATAACTGTTACGGTATTGTTAACTGGGTTTCCAAGTGGATTGACAGCTTCTGCCAATGTTGCATAACCGACATTACGAGCACTGGCATTTGTTGATGTTGCTTTTTCTACAGCGTATGCTACAGATTCAACAACTGTCCATGTTCCTTCTTCGTCGCCATTGTATTGGAGAGCCAATGTTTCTGGAACATAGACTTCGTTTGCCCAGAACTGATGGTTGATGTCAGCGTTGAATGTACCGCCGTTGACGATAACATTTCTTTGGTTTTTACCGTTAGCATTGAATATCCATGGATTATAGTTGCTACCTGGACCGTCTTCTCCAACATTACCAAGAGTAAATGTTCCACCATTGATAATGACAGCATCGTCTCCTGCCGAGTGAACAAGATTATCCCCTGCTTTTTCCAAAGTATAATTACCACCATTTATAGTCAGTTTAGAACCCGTACCTTCATCATAACATGAAATCAACGAATATACATTATTGACAGTTGAATTATCAATCTTAACTGTTGAGGTATTACCATTGTCATTAAGTGTAAGATTACCACCTTTTTGTATTGAGAACATGGCAATCAAACCAAAACCGCCAAGTGGTTCAATATCGAGCACATCTCCTGTAATGTTATAGCCATTTAAATTGATAGTGATAGCTTTACCCTCAACCTTGAAGAATGTGTTATATTTATCACTACCGTTAGCATCTTCAAGAATAACCACATCATCTTTACCAACGTTTATATCGCCAATAACTTCAATCACATCACCATTTTGTGCTGCGTCGATAGCTTCCTGGAGTGATTCGTATTTAGTCTCACCGATAGCAGCGACGTAGTTAGGTTGTCTGAGGTAATATTTTCCATCTGCGTAATCTACAATATGACCTGCAACTGAAGTTGTAACATTTGCACCTTCTGGAGCTGTAAGAGTTGCGCCTTCTGCTGCGAGAACATATTTCGCATATTGACTTGCTGATAATGTACCGACTGTGTTAGCACCTTCAAACTTGAAAGTCTGTACTCCTGAAGAACCGCTTCTTTCCCAGATAGCGATAGATGAGATGGTGCTGTTCTTGACTTTGATAGTCTTTCCAGCATAGTTCTGGATGTAAAGACCATTAGCTACATTTGTCATGGTGACGTTTTCGAGAGTTGCTGTTGTACCATATACCCAGTGGAAACCATAGTTGCCACCTTCAACTGTCACATTCTTAACAACGACTGTTGGAGTTGATTTGTTAGCGTACAAGAAACCATATCCGTAGTTGTTAACAGTACAGTTTTCAACGGTAACACTCTTAATTCTGTTTGTTGTGATGGCATAACCTGTACCGTTAACGAAATTGACATTCTTAACTGTTATTGCTGTAGTATTACCAGAAACTGAGATATTACCTGTATATTGGAAGTTTGCACCGTCAATTATTACGCTCTTATTAACTGTAACGTCTTCTGTTACGTTAACAAGGAGTTCGATAACATCACCTGCTTGTGCTGCTGCTACTGCTGCTGCCACGCTTGGATATATTGCTTCTCCAATCTTAGCGACAGCACCTATCGCTGTATATTCACCGTTGTTATAAACTACAACATAGCCTTCTCCTGTTTCAATTGAACTTTCTAAACCTGCGCCAGCTTTAAGTGTTGTTGTTGGATCGAGCCAGATTTGAGCTGTAGCTGTGCTTGGGAAGTTAGTAACAGTCACATTGGTGTAAGTTACTGTAGGAGTTGCACTGCCGCCATTGTTAACTACCAATACGTAGTTAGCTTCGTTTTCTGCTGGTGCTGCCATATTTGCGCAGTTGACATTGAGATTTTCAAGTGTAACGTCAGCGTATGCGTTGAACATCCATTTTACGTTTGTATTCTCTGCAATAGCGATAGTACCGTTCTTCAATGTAACTGTATTGTTCTTAAGAAGTTGGAATCCTTGTGATTCTGTTCCTGTTGAACCTACAGCTTGGTTGATGGTATAAGTCTTACCGCCGAAATCAACTGTGATGTTCTTATTAATTACGAGACCTGCGCCTGTAGCGTCAGCTATGAGTTCTACTGTCTGACCTGCTGTTGCTGCTTCTACTGCTAATGGAAGTGTACGATAATAAACGTCACCTATCTTAGCGACAGCTGGAACTGCTGTATATTCACCGTTGTTATAAACTACAACATAACCTGCTTCTGTCTTAATTGAATTTTCCAAACCTGCGACTGCCTTGAATGTTGTTGTCGGGTCGAGCCAGATTTGCTCTGTTGATGGGAAGTTGGTTACATTTACTCCGCTATAATTAACTGTAGGTGTTGCACCGCCGCCATTGTTGACAACCAAGACGTAGTTGGCTTCGTTTGCAGCAGGAGCTTTCATGTTAGCGCAGTTTACATTGAGACCTGCAAGTGTCACATCTGCGTATGCGTTGAACATCCATTTCACGTTTGTTCCTTCTGCGATAGCGATGTAACCGTTTTGCAATATAACTGTATTGTCTTTCAACAATTGGAAACCTTGTGATTCTGTTCCTGTTGAACCTACAGCTTGGTTGATGGTATAAGTCTTACCGCCGAAATCGACTGTGATGTCCTTGTTGATCTTGAGACCTGCACCTGTAGCGTCAGCTATGAGTTCTACTGTCTGACCTGCTGTTGCTGCTTCTACTGCTAATGGAAGTGTACGATAATAAACGTCACCTATCTTAGCGACAGCTGGAACTGCTGTATATTCACCGTTGTTATAAACTACAACATAACCTGCTTCTGTCTTAATTGAATTTTCCAAACCTGCTACTGCCTTGAATGTTGTTGTCGGATCAAGCCAGATTTGCTCTGTTGATGGGAAGTTGGTTACATTTACTCCGCTATAATTAACTGTAGGTGTTGCACCGCCGCCGTTGTTGACAACCAAGACGTAGTTGGCTTCGTTTGCAGCAGGAGCTTTCATGTTAGCGCAGTTTACATTGAGACCTGCAAGTGTCACATCTGCGTATGCGTTGAACATCCATTTCACATTGGTGTTTTCAGCTATTGCGATGTAACCGTTTTGCAATGTAACTGTGTTGTTCTTGAGCAACTGGAATCCTTGTGATTCCGTTCCTGTTGAACCTACAGCTTGGTTGATAGTATAAGTGAAACCGCCGAAATCGACTGTGATGTTCTTGTTGATCTTGAGACCTGCGCCTATAGCATTGTCGAGAAGTGTTACTGTCTCGCCTGCTTGTGCTGCTTCAACTGCTTCTACCAATGTTTCATAACCTTGACCTGTTGTAGTGTTACGTGCTACATATTCTCCTTCTTTAACAGTGTTGTATGTTGTTCCGTCAACTACTTCTGTTGTTGGGATGTAACCGTCAGCGCACCATGCTTCAGCGATTGGATTTGTGAATGAACCGTCTTTAATGTTGAGGTTTGTCGGAATTGTTGAAGAGACTTCAATTTCACCTTTTATGATACCTTCTGTTTCAACATTGACTGTAGGAACCTCATAACCTGCTGATGAATAGTCATAGACATCGAATGCTACTTCATCTGTTGTGATGTTTGTTTTGCCAACGAGGTTCACATTACCGCTGTTGTTTGACAATGCGTATAAGATATGATCTGTATTGTCATAGAGGTTCATTTTGCTCAATGTCAAGTGAGCGTAGTTCTGGATGAGCACCTTGATTTGTTTGCTGCCTTCAACTGCTGCTGTTGATGTCAATGTACCGTTCATCAAAGTGACGGTTTTGTTCTTCAAGATTTGGAAACCGAGTGTTTCTGTTCCTGCTGAACCGACTGCTTGGTTGATGGTATAAGTCTTACCGCCGAAATCGACTGTGATGTTCTTGTCGATGACAACGCCTGCGCCTGTAGCTGATTGAAGCAATGTTACTGTTTCACCTGCTTGAGCTGCGTTGACAGCTGCTTGAAGTGTACCGTATTTAACATTGTTAACTTCAGCGATAGATGTAAAGTTAATCAGGTTATCTCCTGCATAAATACCTGTCTGTGTATTCAGAAATTCAATATCACCTATCTTCTTATTATCTTCAAACACTATGTCAGGATATGGGTAGAATAATTCTCTACCTGCTGAATGATCATAGAATCTGAATGAAATAACTTCGGCAGGATCGCCTGCTGTAAGAATGTTACCGTGAATTACAAGATAAACCATGTTCATCTGAGTCTCGTCTGGTCTTACTGTACCACGTAATTCATCGCCACAGAAAGCAGCGATTTCAACATTAGCACCTTGAATTGTGCCATCAAGTACGATTTGGGTAATCATCGTCATTGTACTTTCACAATGAGTGTCAGGGACACCCCAGTATGATGCCTGTCCGAAACCTATCGAACAGAACATCATCATCAAAAACGTAAGAATAAAACTCTTTGTTCTCATTTGATTAAGTTTTTAATATTATTAATTTTATTAACTTTCGTTTTCAGCTTCGAGCCGTGAGCCGTGGGCACTTCGACAAGCTCAGTGACCACAGCTCATAACTCTCAACTAATCATTCATCATTAATTTTCAGTTTTCAATTTTCAACTTTCAATTCGTCAGACGCACCAATTACATATTGTTTATTTTCAAAGGTGTAATGTGTCACGTCTCTACAAAATTTTCAATTTTCAAATTTCAACTTTCAATTACTTAACGATGAGTCTGCAATTTTGTACGTTGCCGTTATTAGTAATTCTAATTACGTAAATACCCGCTGTTTCAAGAGCGTCGATAGTATCAACATTTTGGTATTCGGCAACCTTGACTCCGAGTGCGTTGAACACTTCTACAGTGTCGCATACAGATCCGAGATTTACTTCTCTACCTGTTGTTGTCGGGTTAGGATAGATGTTGACTTCACTCATTGCAGATTCGCCGATACCTGTAGTTCCGCGTGATAATACGTATGGATTACCTATTGAACCTACGACTGCATCATTCGAATAGTTCATTCTGTTGTTGAGATCGTACTCTTCGCCTGTAGCGAGGTCGTAGCATTTGAATGACATCTCTTCAACCTCATCACCGTGGATTGTGAGGAAGAACATATAAGCGTCTAACGATTCGATATAGACTGGACGTGCGCTGCCGCGTACTTCACCGCCTACGAATGCCGCTACTTCATAGTCGCCACCTTTAACATCAAGCACCGCTACCATTGTCATATTGTTCGCATATTGTGATGAAGCTGGTACCCAATAGTTGTTCTCTGATGTGACGTTTGCTTTCACAGCCTCTCTTGTAGAAGGATATGAATATGTGAATGTTCCAGCAGTGCTTCTCTGATACATATAACCCTCTCCTGGATTCATCGATTTGAGGTTACCATGCCAGGTGCCATTGTAATATTCAGCGAATGCGTCTTGCGATTTCACATAGTCACCGTTTTCTGCAAAGCCATAGAACACTGTTCCTACATTTACAGACTCGCTCAAAGGATAACCTAAATAGTTCCAGTCCACAGCCAATTCGATAGGATAGTGTGTCGGATCTACAACCGCTCCTGCAAGCTGTATTGGAAGAGTTTCTCCGCTTGGGAGGCTTGTTTTGACTTTATACATATCGGTCACTGATGTAGCACGAAGATTACCTGACCAGGATTGTTCTTCTGTGTTATAATTAGTGAATTCATTTTGATTCTTGATCTGTACACCGTATGCACCCAATCCGTTCTTCAGCTGTGTAAGGATGTCTGAATCTGTATTACCTACTACGTAATGTGAAACCCAGTTCCAACGTTCTTCGAGTGTGATGATCTGAGCAAGGGTTACTGTCCATGTGCCATCGCCATTGTTTTGTGATACATAACCCTGAGGGCACCATTCTTGAACGTCTTCTGTATATGTACCGCTTGCAATGCTTACTTCAAGAACGTTTTCTTGTACCTTGATACAATCGATACCACCGTTTACTATAACATTCTCTGTATTAGGATTTACAAAGAATTTACCATCTTGAATCACAATAGCCGTTGCCTGTGGGCCTGCATTAACTGTCAAGTCTGCACCAAGAATCAAGGTTGCATTGTATGTAGCGCGAAGTGTACCACCAGCAGCACCGTTACCATTTACAGTACCATTTGTGATTGTGAGTTCAGTACCATTACGGTAAGCAATGAACGCTGTTCCCGTTGAAGTGTATGTGAAATCACCAAGGTCGATGGTAATCTTCTTCGCTGTGTTCAAATCTACTGTAACTTCAGCATCATTGACATTATCGAGAAGGTAAACTATATCGCCTGTTACAGCTGCGCTTGTAGCGTCAGCGACTTTCGCGAAATATCTGTCACCGATACGTGCTACCGCACCTCTCACTGTCCATACATTTGGTGCAGATTCGTATGCGCCATAACCTTCAGCGCAGAAGTTTGTGCCAGCACCTTCAGCGGCGTTGTTCTGTGGATTGAAGTTATGGAATGTACCGCCCTTGATTTCAACTTGTGCTGTACCGGCGTTATAGTATTCGTCTTTACAATTGATGAGGTATGCGTAATCGTAAGTTTCTACATCAGTGATTGAGAAGTCACCGCCTGTGATGTTCAATTTACCTAATGTAACCTGAGCTACAGTTGTCTCACCCACATAAGTACCGTTTTCGATTGTCAGGTTACCTGCTGATGAAGCATCTGATGCACCGACAACGAAGACGTAATCATCATTCTTGATTGTACCTTCTCCGGTGATTGTCACCTCAGCGTCATTTTGAACACGGATTGCAGGATAAACGTTTTCTGCTGTGATAATAGTTCTGCCTTCGATGTTGAGCGCTGCATTTTCTGTCAAGACAACAGGTTTCAAGATTGTCATAGTCTCGCCTTCGACATGACTTACAGCAAGAGCGTCGATAAGTCTGAAGTACATCATCGTAGCGACATTATCTTTTGTAACCTTAACTTCTGCATCTTTGATATAGATAACAGGGTCTGTTTCTTTGTTCTTATTAATTGTTGCACCATCGGCAATAATAATATTGTGATTTGTAAGAACTCTGTTGTTAAGTTCCTTATCGCCTACGTAGAATGCATAAATATCGTAACTGCTATTGATTACTTCAATTTTTGAATTTTCATCAACGTTAACTGTCACATTATCTGCGCCAATTTCAAAGGCTGCAAAATGAGCGTTGCTTGTTGAAGTAGCTTTGATTGTAGAATTTACAACATTCACAACAGAATATTCTCCATTAACATAGATCGCTGAACCGCCGTTGTAATATTTTTCAACCCAAGAATTAGTTACATTAATCGTAACTTTTCCCTTGGCATAGATACCGCTCATATCAGCATAAAGTTTAGATCCGTTGTTTACATTTATCACTGACTCTGCTGCTGAAGATTCTACAAATACAGAATATACTGAGTTGACATCGACATTATCGAATGTTACGTTTGCTTTTTTAGCAATATGAACACCATGTGTCTGAGAACCGTTATTGTATCCCGTGCTTTCTATTACAAGATTTTTAAAGATCACATCGTCATTAGTATTGACTTTAACGGCAGGAATACCATTAGCGTTTACTGTCAACTTATAATTATTTTCACTACCATTTAATGTAACGCCTTTAGCGATTGCGAATGTAGCATCCAATGTAACATTTTGTAACAACACTATTGTGTGATTTGCATTTGCTGCTTCGTAAGCTGCCTGGAGTGTTTCATACTTAGCACCTGTTTCTGCAATCTGTGCTATATATTCACCTCGTCTTACAGTGAATGTTCCGTCGCCGTTGTCATCTGAGATATAACCTTCAGCGCAGAAGTTTGTGCCAGCACCTTCAGCTGCGTTGTTTTCAGGGTCGAAACCTACGAATGTACCGCCGTAAACATTGATAGTAGTAACATCGCGGGTTGCATCGTATTCGTTAAGTACGTAACGTTTATCAGAATCTATTGTTTCGAATCTACCGCCGTTGATTACAGCGTGACCGTTATTGATTACGTATACAGCTTCTGGATTTCCTACAAAGTTACCGCCGTTGATAGTTACAATACCATTATTTACAAACACAGCCTGATAACCGCTTACTTTACCTGTACCGTAGATAGCCACTTGAATGTTTTCACCGTTAACATAAAGAGCTGTTCCGTCATTGCGTGTGATGTCGAATTGGCCTAAGTTAAGGTTAACAGACTTGTCGATTGTGACGAATTTTGTAAGTTGAACGTTAGCGATGAGGTTGATTGTTTCATTTGCTTGAGCTGCGTTGACAGCGTCTTGTAATGTTGCGAATCTTGCTTCGCCTATCTCAGCAACTGCTGGGAGTACTGTCCATACGTTTTCTGCTGTTTCTGTCGCTGCGTGGTCAACGTAGCAGAAGTCAGTGCCTGTACCTTCAGCGGCGTTGTTCTGTGGATTCCAGTTGTGGAATGTACCGCCGGTGATTGCTACTGATGCTGTTCCGTTTTTATAGTTAGCGTCTATACAGTTGATGAGGAATGCGTAGTTTCCTTCGTATGGTTCTACTGAGAACTCACCGCCTGTGATTGTAAGAGCACCTAATGTTACGGAAGCGACTGTTGTTGCGCCATGATATTTACCGCCATTTATTATGAGATCACCGTGTGATGAACCGTCAGATGCTCCGAGTACGAACACATAGTCTGTTGGGTTTGTAACTTCACCACCTGTAACTATCATTGTAGCTCCGTTTTGGATACGGAAGATCGGATATACGTTATCTCCGG
This sequence comes from Lentimicrobiaceae bacterium, assembly GCA_015061365.1. Classification (GTDB taxonomy): domain Bacteria; phylum Bacteroidota; class Bacteroidia; order Bacteroidales; family F082; genus Limimorpha. The sequence continues at coordinate 42,019 of SUWS01000015.1, forward strand.
TGATTTTTTCATTCGTGAAATTGTATTCTTTATCTTCTGTGATAACGATTGGTTTAATCACAATAACTTCACCGTCTGCTGCAAGAGCTGCGTCAAATGTTTCATAACCTTGTCCGTTTACGCGTGCTACGTATTCACCGAGTTTTACGGTCCATTTACCGTCTTCGGTTTGTGTTGGGATGTAACCGTCAGCGCACCATGCTTCTTTAATTTCAACTGTGAACAAACCACCTGAGATGTTGAGGTTGTTTGGAAGATCAACTTCTATCTGACCTTGGATGAGAGTTTCTCTATCTTCAAGGTTCGCAACATAAACTACAGGTTTTGATGTATAGTTTGCATTGTCGTCGACATCGAATGCGAATGATTTCACACCATCGTTGTTGACTATGATTGTCGAACCTTTGATATAGACTTCACCGCTGTTGTTTGAAAGAGTATATGAATCCCAATTGTCTTGAACTTTTGACCACTTATCCAAGTTGGTTCCGTCTAATGTCATGTTCTCGACTGTGAGGTTTGTATAGTTCTGAACGAGGATGTAGAACTCTGAAGCATCTGCGTCTGCTACTTTCAATGTACCGTTCTTCAAGACTACGTTACCTCCGAGGAGTTGGAAACCGTTGCTTGTCAAAGAACCTGAACCGACACCTTCATTAAATGAATATGTGTAACCGCCGAAGTCGATTGTGATGTCCTTGTCGATGACAACACCTGCGCCTGTAGCTGTTTGAAGCAATGTCACTGTTTCATTAGCTGCATCGATAGCTTCTTTAAGTGTTTCGAATTTAGCTCCTGTTTCTGTCTCTGCGATATAATTCTTTGCTACAACTTGATAGACGTTTTCTCTGATTTCAACGAACTTATAGTCTGCTGGAACTTCAACCGTAGGAACAGTTGTTTCTATATTTTGAATATTCATCTCGTATGCGCCGCTTGCGTCGCTGCCGTCTTTCGCTAACATCTTTGTAATGACACCGCCTGTTACGTTAAGTTCGCTGCTTGTATCCAAGTAGTCGATCTGACCGCCGCTGACGTTCAAAGTACCGCAGTTCCATACAACGTTGAGACGACCGCCTGAGATATTAGCTGTGCCTTCGGAATGATTTGGATAATAGAACACATACAACGCAGCGTCATCTGAACCTGTGGTTGTGATGTTACCACCTTTTATATTAACTGTACCATACGTACCGATTGCGAGACTATTTGAAGTAATGTCGCCTTCGCCTTCTATTGTAAGTTTAGCATCTTTCTTAACATAGATAGCACCGTATGAATCATCGAAGTTAGCTGTAATATTCTTACCGTTAAGATTCAAAGTGATTTTATTTGTGACATCCAAACGTGAAGCGAGTTCTGCATTATCATAAAGTGTAACTATATCACCATCTTGTGTAGCATTCCATGCTTCAGCTAATGTCATGTAATATGTAACATCTGTACCTCTTGTTACGGAAGCTGCTTTATAGACACCGTCAAATCCTAAATATGTCTTCAAGTTTTCTGCTGAGCTGAATCCTGCGTTTGGATTCTGAGTTCCGTCGTATGTATCTGTTAAAATACCGTCGACATAAACTTTAAACTTGTTAGGAACGTTGTTGACAGCGAAGTGTTTATTGCCTGAATATACATTTTCAAACATATATTCATTTAACCATGAACCAGCCACTTTACCTGAAACCACATTATTGACTGTAAGTCTTTCTGCCGACACCGGATAACGGTTAACGCCAGGAGCATCTAAATCTTCTGCTCTATACGTTGTAGTAAGAAGGAGTGTTTCATCATGATATACTTTCACCACGAGAGATTCTGAAGCATAGACATCTTGAAGTGTGATGCTGAAATGTTCTCTTGGTTTGTTTGCTGCAAAACGTGCGTATGCGCCGCCGGTGAATGTAGCTCTGAGTTTCTCTGCTGTATATTCACCGTCTTCATAAGCTACAACATAACCTTCTTCTGTTTCAATTAAGTCTTTCAAACCTTCTTCTGCCTTGAATGTTGTTGTCGGATCAAGCCAGATAGGTGTAGCACCTGTTGGTAAATTAGCTATTGTAATATTACTATAGTTAACTGTAGGTGTTGCACCGCCGCCGTTGTTGACAACCAAAACGTAGTTGGCTTCATCCTCTGCCGGAGCTTTCATGTTAGCGCAGTTTACATTGAGATCTTGAAGCGTAACGTTTGCGTATGCGTTGAACATCCATTTTACATTGGTGTTTTCAGCTATCGCGATGTTACCGTTCTTCAATGTCACTGTATTGTTCTTGAGCAACTGGAATCCTTGTGATTCTGTTCCTGCTGAACCTACTGCTTGGTTGATGGTATAAGTCTTACCGCCGAAGTCGATTGTGATGTCCTTGTTGATCTTGAGACCTGCGCCTGTAGCGTCTTTAAGGAGTTTTACTGTTGCGCCTGATTGAGCTGCATCGTATGCTTCAACGAGTGATTCATATTTTGCGCCGTCATTGACTTGTGCTACATATTCACCTACTTTAACAGTGTAATATGTTATTCCGCCAACTACTTCTGTTGTTGGGATGTAACCGACAGCGCACCATGCTTCAGCGATTGGATTTGTGAATGAACCGTCTTTAATGTTGAGGTTATTGCTGATACTTTCTGAAACTTCAATCTTACCAGTGATTTTTCCTGTTGTGTTGACATAGACTACTGGTGTTTCAGCATAACCTCCATAAGTGTAATCGTAAACGTCGAATGCTACTTCATCTGTTGTGATGCTTGTTGCACCTTCGATGCTTGTTGTACCGCTGTTGTTTGACAATGCGTATAAGATATGATCTGTATTGTCAACGAGGTTCATGTCGGTCAATGTCAAGTTAGCGTAGTTCTGGATAAGCATCTTGACTTCTTTGCTGCCTTCAACTGCTGCTGTTGATGTCAAAGTACCGTTCTTCAAAGTAACATCATTGTCCTTCAAGATTTGGAAACCGAGTGTTTCTGTTCCTGCTGAACCTACTGCTTGGTTTACGGTGTAAGTGTATGTTGCGAAGTCGATTGTGACGTCTTTGTTGATATAAACGCCTGCGCCTGTAGCGTTGTCGAGCAATGTTACTGTTGTACCAGCGTTGACAGCTTCTTGGAGTGTTTCGAATTTAGCTCCTGTTTCTGTCTGTGCGATATAAACTTTCTCTACAACTTTATAAACATTTTCTCTGATTTCAACAAACTTAAAATGTTCTGGAACTTCAACCGTAGGAACAGTTGTTTCTATATTTTGAATATTCATCTCGTATGCGCCGCTTGCGTCGCTGCCGTCTTTCGCTAACATCTTTGTAATGACACCGTCTGTCACGTCAAGTTCGCTGCTTGTATCCAAGTAGTCGATCTGACCGCCGCTGACGTTCAAAATACCGCAGTTCCATACAACGTTGAGACGACCGCCTGAGATATTAGCTGTGCCTTCGGAATGATTTGGATAATAGAAAACATACAATGCTGCATATCCTTCACCGCTTGTAATGTTACCGCCTTTGATATTGACCGTACCGTATGTACCGATAGCGACACTACTGTTAGAAGTGATGTCACCTTCGCCTTCTATTGTAAGTTCCGCACCTTTCTTAACATAGATAGCACCGAATTGATCTTCGAAGTTTGCTGTGATATTCTTTGCGTTAAGATTCAAAGTGATTTTATTTGTGACATCCAAACGTGAAGCAAGTGTTACATTATCATAAAGTGTTACTATATCACCGTTTTGTGTAGCATCCCATGCTTCAGCTAATGTCATATAATATGTAACGTCTGTACCTCTTGTTACGGAAGCTGCTTTGTAGACACCAGTAAATCCTAAGTATGTCTTCAAGTTTTCTGCTGAACTGAAGCCTGCATTTGGATTCTCAGTTCCGTCGTATGTATCTGTTAAAATACCGTCGACATAAACTTCAAACTTATTAGGAACGTTGGTTATGTCGAGTCTTATACCTTCTGCATAAGTGTTATCCCATGAACCAGCCACTTTACCTGCAACAACATTATTGACTGTAAGTTTTGTTGCTGACACCGGATAACGGTTAACGCCAGGAGCATCTAAATCTTCATCTCTATACGTTGTAGTAAGAAGGAGTGTTTCATTATGATATACTTTCACTACGAGAGATTCTGAAGCATAGACATCTTGAAGTGTGATGCTGAAATGTTCTCTTGGTTTGTTTGCTGCAAAACGTGCGTATGCGCCGCCGGTGAATGTAGCTCTGAGTTTCTCTGCTGTATATTCACCGTCTTCATAAGCTACAACATAACCTTCTTCTGTTTCAATTAAGTCTTTCAAACCTTCTTCTGCCTTGAATGTTGTTGTCGGATCAAGCCAGATAGGTGTAGCACCTGTTGGTAAATTAGCTATTGTAATATTACTATAGTTAACTGTAGGTGTTGCACCGCCGCCGTTGTTGACAACCAAAACGTAGTTGGCTTCATCCTCTGCCGGAGCTTTCATGTTAGCGCAGTTTACATTGAGATCTTGAAGCGTAACGTTTGCGTATGCGTTGAACATCCATTTTACATTGGTGTTTTCAGCTATCGCGATGTTACCGTTCTTCAATGTCACTGTATTGTTCTTGAGCAACTGGAATCCTTGTGATTCTGTTCCTGTTGAACCTACAGCCTGATTGATAGTATAAGTCTTACCGCCGAAGTCGATTGTGATGTTCTTGTTGATGACAAGACCTGCGCCTATAGCTGGTTGGAGCAATGTCACTGTTTCATTTGCCGCATCGATAGCTTCTTTAAGTGTTTCGAATTTAGCTCCTGTTTCTGTCTGTGCGACATAATTCTTTGCTACAACTTTATAAACACCATCTTCATAAACAACCTTATGATCTGCAACATTTGTTGTAACATTCAAACCTTCGGCTGCTTTAACTGTTGCATTTAATTGGAGATAAACTGTACCGTCTGTTACAAGTGTACCATTTACGATAACATGTGTATTTTGAAATACTTCAAATGTCATGTTTGCTGGAACTGTGAATTCTGCACCAGAAGCAATTGTCAATGTCTGGCCTTGTACTGTTCTCCAGCTTTTACCAAGTGTCATTTCACCTGACTTGATGGTGATGTCACCGAATTGTCCTGCAATATTTACAAGAGCATCTGTTGTATTGTAGTAATAATCACTTGTTGTACCAACCATTTTATAATTATCGGCTGTGATAAAGTTACCACCTTTGAAGTGGATGTCGCCTATTAAATTACCATTTACTGTTGCACCGCTATTGATTACAAGTGTACCATTGTTGACAACATTACCATTAACTGTTACGGTTGTTCCGTTCATGACATTGAACTTGCTGTTTTCCTTGATTGTGAAATTAGCATTTGCATCTATTGTCAAGTTCTGTCCTTGTGCTGTCCACCATTCTGTTGGAACAAGTGTAACATCACCTTCTTCTATAGTGATATTATTAGCGTCAGTGATTACTGTAGCAGCATTTGTTGCGTAGATGTCAGCATCTTTACCAATCATCTTGTAATCCTGTGGAGTTACCCAGAGACCGCCATTTGTTTTAACTGTACCAAGAATGTCGGCTTGGATAGTATGAGTATTGAGATTCAAAGTAACATCAGCTGGAATATTCACAGGATTTGTTTCTGCTACTACATCAGCAAGAAGTACGATAACATTGTTTGCTTGAGCAGCATTAATTGCTGCATCGAGTGAGCCGTATCCAATGCCGTTAACTTCAGCGATAGATGTTAGATTAATCAGTCCATTTCCATTTATCACCGATGAGTAACTGCCAATCACTTTGTTATCTTCAAACTCTATGTCAGGATATGGGTAAAATAATTCTCTATCTGCTGCATGATCATAGAATCTGAATGAAATGACTTCGGCAGATTCATTTTGCTCTGGATTATTACCATGAATTACAAGATAAACAATGTTGCCATCTTGTACGTCAGGTCTTGCCGTTCCGCGTAATTCATCGCCACAGAAAGCAGCGATTTCAACATCACTACCTTGAACAACACCATCAATTACAATTTTCGTAATCATCGTCATTGTACTTTCACAATGAGTGTCGGGGATTCCCCATTTTGATGTCTGTCCGAAACTTACAGAACAGAACATCATCATCAAAAACGTAAGAATAAAACTCTTTGTTCTCATTTGATTAAGTTTTTAATATTATTAATTTTATTAACTTTCGTTTTCAACTTCGAGCCGTGAGCCGTGGGCACTTCGACAAGCTCAGTGACCATAGCTCACAACTCTCAACTTATCATTCATCATTAATTTTCAAATTTCAACTTTCAATTTTCAATTCGTCAGACGCACCAATTACATATTGTTTATTTTCAAAGGTGTAATGTGTCACGTCTCTACCAAAATTTTCAATTCTCAATTTTCAACTTTCAATTCGTGAGACGCACCAATTACATATTGTTTACTTTCAAAGGTGTAATGTGTCACGTATTCTATGTTAAAATCCAAATTAATTTACAATTATTTTAAAAAATATTTTATCTATGCAGTAATAAATTTTTGATCAAGTCTATCTTTATATATCATATACAT